>JANMBA010000223.1:0-11022 GCA_031360105.1 Novosphingobium sp. | reverse complement strand
CAGGTTGGAATCGCTATCCGAATAGAGCCAGTGCTTGGTCAGGTAGAGCACCAGTAGCGCGCGCATCCCGTAATAGGAAAACCGCTCCCACATTTCGGCGTAGAACAGCACAAACAGCCCGCGCGGGTGGCCAGCAACGGTTTCGCTCTTGCGCGCAGCGATCGCGCCGCCGATTGCCAGAAAAGCGAACAGGAAAACCGCCGCGATGGCCGCAATCCAGTCGCCTTCGTTCCACAGCGCCATATCTTTCATGCAAAATCCCCAATGTGCTGCCGGTCCGCGCCGGGCTTGTCTAGGATTGAAACTAACCGCGATTTCGCCACTGTGAAGCGAAATTTGTCGGATGAGTTCGATTGTTGCTTGCAGGGATTCGGCTTGCCTGCCGCGCTGTATTATGGCACTGATGCACCATGCAAAACTCCAGCAAGCCGGTTTACCTCAAATTGCGCGATCTGATTGCCGCTGCGATCATCGATGGCACTTACGGTGAAGGCGCGATGCTGCCGTCCGTGCGGGCGTTTGCCGTGCAGCAAGGGGCCAATCCGCTGACCGTGGCCAAGGCCTACCAGCAGTTCCAGCTCGACGGACTGGTCGAAGTGCAGCGCGGGGTGGGCATGTTTGTGGCGCGCGGCGCGGCGGACAAGCTTCGGCGGAGCGAGCGTGAGGCATTCCTGACCCACGAATGGCCGGTGCTGGCCAAGCGGATCGCCAGGCTGGGCATCGCTTCGCACGAGTTACTCGCTGAAAAATTGTAGCGTTAACTGACAATTGCTGATTGCGCTGGGGTATAGCATTTGGCACAGTCCGATTGGCGTCAGACTGCTTGCACCGGGTCGTGAGCTGAACCTGCGCCAAATGACGAAATATGGGGAACTGTCGCCGGGGGGCGGCTTGATGAGAGGCGAGACAATGATCCGATCAGAATTGTTGCAAGCGCTGGCCCAGGAAAATCCTGGCTTGCGGGTCGAAGAAATCGAAAAAGCCGTCGGCACGTTTTTTGATGAGATCGCTGGGCGGTTGGCCGCGGGCGGGCGTGTTGAACTGCGCGGGTTCGGTGCATTTTCAACCCGTGCCCGCGATGCCCGGAAAGGCCGCAATCCGCGCACTGGCGCCGCTGTGGATGTGCCGGGCAAAAGCGTGCCCTATTTCAAACCAGGCAAAGAAATGCGCGCACGGCTTAACGCGGATTGATTTTTGTTGGCGTTACCGGGCAAGGATGGAAATCCCTGCCCCGCCGCCGTATGGCGCAAACCAAGCGGACGTGGCGGAATGGTAGACGCCGGGGACTTAAAATCCCCTGAGCTTTGCTCGTGTGGGTTCGAGTCCCACCGTCCGCACCACTTGCCCCGAAGGCAGTTATTCTACCCCCGTGTTAACCGGTGATTAGGCAATTTCCTTCACTCCTGACCTTCGAGATCAGGTGGGGGCGAAATGACCATTGCAGGCTTCTCCGGTGCCGCGAATACGGCCAATAACCGGGAAAAAACAGTCGATGTAGCAATTATCGGAGCAGGCCCGGCCGGGCTGACCGCCGGTTATCTGCTGACCAAGGCAGGCTACAGCGTCGCGCTTATCGAACAAGATGAGACCTATGTCGGCGGGATCAGCCGCACGGTCGAGCACGAAGGCTACCGCTTCGATATCGGCGGTCACCGGTTCTTTTCAAAGTCGCAGCAGGTGGTCGATCTGTGGAACGAGCTCCTGCCCGATGATTTCATCCAGCGTCCGCGGATGAGCCGGATCTATTACGAGGGCAAATTCTATTCCTACCCACTGCGCGCGTTTGAGGCGCTGTGGAATCTGGGGATCGTGCGCTCCACGCTGTGCATGGTCAGCTTTGCCAAGGCGCAGGTGTTCCCGAACAAGGCAGTCAAAAGCTTCGAGGACTGGACCGTCAACCAGTTCGGCCACAAATTGTATTCGATCTTCTTCAAGACCTATACCGAAAAGGTCTGGGGTATGCCCTGCGACGAGATGAGCGCCGACTGGGCCGCGCAGCGGATCAAGGGATTGTCACTGTGGAGCGCCGTCATCGACGGGCTGAAACGCAGCCTGGGCCTCAACAAAGCGCCCAACGATGGGATGCAGACCAAGACCCTGCTGGAAACATTCCGTTATCCGCGGCTGGGCCCGGGGATGATGTGGGACGCCGCACGCGATAAATTGGTCGCCACCGGCAAAGGCGCAGTGCTGATGGGCCACACGCTCAAGCAGCTCGCCAGCGACGGCAACGATGGCTGGCGGCTGACCGCAACGCATGCTGCTGGCGAGACGGTGATCCGCGCGCGCCATGCGATCAGCTCGGCCCCCTTGCGCGATCTGGCGGCGCGGCTGCATCCGCTGCCGCAAACCAGCCTGGCAGCCAAGCAATTGCGCTACCGCGATTTCCTGACCGTTGCGCTCAAGATTCGCTCGGACGATCTGTTCCCCGATAACTGGATCTATATCCACGACAGCAAGGTCAAGGTTGGCCGGATTCAGAACTTTCGCTCGTGGTCGCCCGAAATGGTACCAGAGGAAGGCGTCGCCTGCGTCGGGTTGGAATACTTCTGTTTTGCCGGTGACGGGCTGTGGTCACTAAGCGATGCCGAGCTGATCGATCTTGCCACCCGCGAAACCGCAATCCTCGGGCTGGTTTCGGCCGAGCAGGTGATCGGCGGCGTGGTGGTGCGGCAGGAAAAGGCTTATCCAGTCTATGACGAGGATTACGCGCTGCACGTGGCGGCGCTGCGCGGGGAACTGGAGGGCCGGCATCCCACGCTGCACTTGGTTGGGCGCAATGGAATGCACCGCTATAACAATCAGGATCATGCGATGATGACCGCGATGCTGACGGTGGAGAATATCAAGGCGCAGGCCCGCGTCTATGACGTGTGGTGCGTCAACGAAGACGCCGAATATCACGAAGCTGGCGACGAAGGCGCGCAAGCTGTCCTGCCTCAAGTCGGTGCCGTGCCCAGTGCCGATCAAGCGGCTGCACTCGCTTCGGTGCGCGAAGTTCCGGCGCGCATTATCAGCGACAAGCGGCGCGACGCGGCCTGATCATGGCGGCGCTGGCGACTCAATTTGCGGCGCTGCGGCAGGTCCTGCTTGTGCGTTATCTGGGGGCCAGTGTAATTGCGCTGATCTGCGATTTCGCCTGCTTTGTCGGATTGCTTCAGCTGGGCCTGGCCCCGGCGCCCGCCTCGGCGCTTGGCTACGGCTTGGGCATCGCGGTGCATTGGCTGGTGTCGAGCCGTAAGGTGTTTATCGGGAGCGTCGCCCAGCCGGGTCCGGCGCGGACCCGGCAGAAGGCGATGTTCGCCGGTTCGGCGTTGATCGGGTTGGCGGTGACAACTGCGGTGGTCGCGGCGGCGAGCGGGCTCGGGCTTGATCCGCGGCTGGCCAAGCTGCTGGCGGTCGGGGCCAGCTTCACCATCACCTGGCTGCTGCGCGACAGCGTGGTGTTTCGCAAACCCGCTGCGGCGTAGCGAGCTGTTGCAGTGACATTTTCAGCGATAGATCGCCGCCGCACGCTTTGCGCGGCGCTGGCCGGCTGGGCGGTGGTCGCAGTATTGGCGCTGCTGCGCGATTGGCCGGCGATTGCTTCGTTGCACTTTGCTGATCCCGACGATGCGCTGCGGATGGTCCAGGTCCGCGATCTGCTGGCCGGGCAAGGTTGGTTCGATTTGCATCAGTACCGCATCGCGCCGCCCCACGGCACGGTGATGCATTGGTCGCGGCTGGTCGATGCGCCGATTGCCGCGGTGATCATGCTGCTGCGCCCGCTGCTGGGGGCGGCGCGGGCCGAACTGGCGGCGGTGGCGATCGTGCCGCTGCTAACCTTGCTGGCGGCGCAGCTGTGCCTCGCCCGGCTGGTTGCACGCCAGCTCGATCCCCGGCTGGTCCTGATCGCCACGCTGCTGATGCTGCTGATGCTGCCCGCGATGCTCCAGTTTGAGCCGCCGCGGATTGATCATCACGCCTGGCAAATCGTCGCGGTGGTGGCGGCGCTCAATGCCCTGTTGGCCAAGACCCCGCGCGGCGCGGCCCTGATCGCCGGGCTTGGCCTGGCGTTCGGGCTGGCGGTCAGCCTTGAGCTATTGCCGTTTGCCGGGCTATTCGGCGCGTTGTTCGCGCTGCGCTGGTGGCGCGATCCGGCCGGGTGGCGCTGGCTCGCGTGGTATCTTGATGCACTGGTGCTGGGCAGCGCGGCGTTGTTCCTGGGCACGCGCGGGCTGGGCGATCTGAACAATTATTGCGACACCGTCTCCCCGGCTTATCTGGCTGGGCTGGGCGTGATTGCGCTGGGCGTCCACGGGCTGGCGCTGCGGGCCGCAATACCGCGCGCATTGCTGGTGGCGGGACTGGGGCTGGCAGCTGTTGCTGGGACCGTACTGTTCCTGTGGCTTGCACCGGGTTGCAGCACCGGGCCGTTTGCCCGGCTCGATCCGCTGGTGCGCCACTTCTGGTACGACAACGTCAAGGAAGGCATGCCAGTCTGGCGGCAAGATTGGACCGTGCTGGTCCAGATGACAGTCCCGCCGCTGGTCGGTCTGGGTGCAGCGATTATGCTGGCGCGGCGCGAGGCGGGGCACTTCTGGGGCGAATATGCTCTGATGCTCGGCGGCGCAGTGGTCATCTCGCTCGCCGTTTCCCGGTTTTCGTCGGTGTCTTCGGCGGTCGCCATTGTCCCGCTGACCTGGCTGGTGCGTCGGTGCGCGCTGGCGCTCAGTGATCCGCGATCGTTCCGGGGCAAGGTCTTGCTGACCGCAGTGCTGGTGGCCGCGCTGTTGCCCGGTTTGCTGCTTGATATTGCGGGCCGCGGCTATGCCCGCGTGGTAAGCGCTCCGGTGGCTGCTCAGCCGACGCAAACGCACGAAGTCAGCGACGCCTGCGGCCAACCGGCTTCGCTATCCGCCTTGGCCCGCCAGCCGCGGGGGACGATCTTGGGTCAGTTTGATTTCGGACCGTTTATCCTGCTGCGCACCCCGCACAGCGTAGTGGCCACCCCGCATCACCGCGCGGCAGCGGCCATGCACGATACGATTGCAGCCTTCCTCGCCGCGCCCGATCAGGCGCACGCGCTGGCTGCCGCGCGCCACGTCGATTACGTGATGCTGTGTCCCGATCTGGTCGAAACGCATATGTATATGGACCGGGCGCCGAACGGCCTTGCCGCGCAGCTGTTAGCCGGAAAGACAACCGATTGGCTGGAGCCGGTGGCGCTTGGCCCCGACGGCGGCGCGATGCGGCTGTGGCGGGTGCGCCCCGCCGCTCTGGCTCAGCCCGCTTTGAACAGCATGGCATCACCGTCCATGCAGTAACGTTTGCCGGTCGGCTTGGGTCCATCGTTGAACACGTGGCCCAGATGGCCGCCGCAGCGGGTGCAATGGATTTCGGTGCGCGGATAGCCGGCTTCCCAATCGCTGCGGGTGGCGGTGCCGCCCGGCAGTGGTTGCCAGAAGCTGGGCCAGCCGGTGCCGCTGTCAAACTTGGTCGTGCTTGAATAGAGCGGGTTGCCATCGGCGGCACAGACGAACGTGCCCTTGCGGTGCTCGTCAAGCAGCGCCGAGCTGTAGGGCCGTTCGGTGCCGTTCTGACGCAGGATCGCATATTGCTTCGGGGTCAGCCGCTTTTTCCATTCGGCATCGGTAAACCGCACCGGATAAGCTTTGGCCTCGGCCCGGCCGCTGCCGCAGGCGGCGAGCGCGGCGCTGGCTACGCCCGCCGAAAACAGGCGCAGGGCCGAACGGCGGGTTTGAGACTGGATCATCTGGGGCTCCTGGGCTGACGCAAGCAAAGCTGCGCTTCGGATGGTTATACGCTGCGCCACCTGCAAAGGTTGCAGGTGCTCAGAATTTCTCGAGCGTCACGTCCATGTGCCGGAACCCGTGCACGAAGTTGGCGCGCACCCGCTCGACCTTGCCGGTGACCTGCACCCGCATCCGCCGCGCGTGCATTTCCTCGAGCAGTATCTTGAGCTGCAGCTCGGCCAGCCGCGCGCCGACGCAGCGGTGGATGCCATAGCCGAACGCGAGATTGCGCCGCGCATTGGGGCGCCGAAGGTCGATCTGGTCCGGATTTTCAAACACGTCTTCATCGCGGTTGGCTGAAAGATACCACAAGATCAGCTTGTCGCCGGCCTTGATCTGGTGCCCGAACAGGTCGGCATCGGCGGTCGCGGTGCGGCGCATATGCGCCAGCGGGGTCTGAAAGCGGATGCATTCCTGCACCGCGTTGGGGATGACCGAAGGGTCGTTTTCAAACACCGCGCGCTGCTCGGGAAAGCTGTGCAGCCCGTGGACGATCCCCGACATGGTGTTGCGGGTGGTATCGTTGCCGCCCACGATCAGCAGGATCAGGTTGCCCATAAACTCCTGCGGGCTCATCTGGCTCATCGCGTCCGAATGGATCATCATCGAAATCAGATCGCGGCTGGGCTCCTTACCCATTCGCTCGATCCACAGCCGCTGAAAATACTGCGCCATTTCGCTGAGGATTTCGTGCCGGGTTTCGGCCAGTTCGCGCGCCAAGCTAAGCTCGACATCACCGGCCCAGTCCGACCAGAAGGTCAGCAAATGGCGGTCTTCCCACGGGAACCCGAACAGGATCGCCAGCATCCCGGTGGTCAGTTCGATCGAGACTTGCTCGACCCAGTCAAACTCCTGACCGTAAGGCAATCCGTCGAGCACGGCGGCGGTGCGCATCCGCACCTCGGCCGTCAGAAAGCCGATTTCGGCGGGGGTGAAGGCCGGGGCCACAGTGCGGCGCTGGCCGGTGTGTTCGGGCCGGTCCATCGCAATGAACATCGGCAGGCGGCGTTCCTCGAGCATTTCGGGGGTCATGCCGGGCGGCGGCTCACCGATGGTGATCCCGCCGTTGCGCCATGACGAGGAATAGAGCTCAGGAAAGGATTCGACGTGCTGGACTGCTTTGATCGTGGTGACATTCCAGAAATCGCCATAGGGCGTCCCGGTGACCTGATTGATCGGGGCGTTCGCGCGCATTTCGGCAAAGATCGGTTGCCAGCGGTCTTCGACATAGATGTCCGAACGCGACACATCCCACGGGTGCGTGTGCTCGTGCAGGTTCTGGCCGTATTCCTTCAGCCAACCCGCAAACGCGTCGGTCGCGCTGGGCGCGGTGCGATAGGTGAATTTCTCGGGCGTGCTTGCTTGCGTTGCCATCGAATTGTCTCTCCCGCCGCCGCACGAATATTGCGTTTCGACGTGAGACTTATCCCGCCGCGCTGACCCAAATGTCAATAGCGTGGCGGCGGGGCGCAAGGTGCTTGGGTCAGGCGGTGCTGGTGGCAGCCGCCTTGCGCCCAAACCAGCTGCGTTTGACTCGCGCCGGGCCACTTTGCATCACGCGCTTTTTGAACAAGGCCGCCCCCAGCTTCACCAGCACCGCGACGCAGACGAACTGCCAGCCAATCGCCAGCGCATGCGGCCACAACGCCCCATCCTGCGCAGCGCGAGCGAGCATCGTGAACGGCGAGGAGAAGGGCACGACCATTGCCGCTTTCTCGATCCAGGTGCCCGGTTGCGCCATGGCAAAGCTGGCGAAGAAGAAGTTGAGCAGTTGCAGCATGGTGACCGGCATCGACAACGTCTGCACCTCGCGCACCGTGCTCGCCATTGATCCGATCGCGAGGAAGATCGAGCCGAGCAGCAGATAACCCATCGAGAAATAGACCACCCCCAGCCCGAAGAACAGCGGCCAGCCTACCGCCGGTGCAGGAAATTCGGCCAAGCTGTGCCCGGCGGCCAGCCACACGGCGGAACCCGCCATCGCCCAGACCGAGATCCCGACCATCGACACTGCCAGCATCGCAAACAGCTTGCCCAGAAACACTGCATCCATCGGGATCGCGGCGGCCAGCACTTCGATGATCTTGTTGCCCTTTTCTTCGACCAGGTTGGACAGCACCATCCCTGCCAGCAACATGGTGAGCAGGAACAGCACCGTCTGGCCAAGCTGGGCGGTAACCACGCGGCTATGCGTCTGATCGGCGCGAGTGGTGGCGATCTCGATCAGCGCGACCTCGGGATAAGTCCCGGGAGTTTGCTCCAGCGCTTGCGCTGCGACCATGCCGACCCGGCCTTGCCAGCTCGAAATCCGGTCATCCGACCCGGTCAGCACCGGGTGCGCGGGGCTGCCCGTGACAATTGCCGCCAAGTTGGCTTGGTTGTTTTTCATCGCGGCGACCGGATCGAACTGCTCACCGGGGGCAAGCTGCTTGACCACCAGCAGGTCGGGCATATTGGACCCGAGTTGCCGTGCCAGCTGCTGCTGCGCTTTGACCATCCGCGCGGTATCGGCTGGGCTCATCGCCACGCCCAGTACCGGGCGATCGGCATTGGCCTGCACGCGCTGCCCGATCCCGCCAGCCAGTCCGCCGACCAGCACCGGGAACAAAGGGCCCAGCAGAAAGAAGAAGAAACTGCGCGAAAACAGGATCGCGACAAAATCCCGGCGCGCCACCACGTAAGCGGCGGCCAGCGTTGAGAGACGGCCGATCCGTTTGGCCTCCGGGCGATTGTCAGACGTCATCGGCGGGTCTCCTCGGGGGCTTCTTCAAGCGCGCGGGCGGCGGCCTCGCCAGCAATGGCGACGAATGCATCGTGCAGTCCGGCGCGCTCGATCGACAGCGACAGGATCCCGGCTTCGCCCTCAATCAGCGCGCGCAGCAGCGGCTCGATCCCGGTTTCGGGCAGCGAGAAGTGCCAGAAGCTGCCTTCGCGGCGGGCATCGGCCGGGAAGGCCTGTTTCCACGGACCATCGTCGGCGCGGGTTTCCAGCCGGACTTGGGGGCGAATTCGGTCGCGGGCCAGATCAACCGGCCCGGCAAACGGGACTTTGCCCCCAGCGATAATCGCCACCTCGTCGCACAACCGCTCGGCATGGGCGATCACGTGAGTGGAGAAAATCACCGTGGTGCCTTTGGCTGCTAACCTGCGGATCGTCGCTTCAAGCTTGCCCTGATTCAGCGCGTCGAGGCCCGAAAACGGCTCGTCGAACACTACCAGCCGGGGTTCGTGCACCAAAGTTCCCAGCAACTGGACCTGCTGCGCCATTCCCTTTGACAGCTGGCGGATTTGCCGGTCAATCGCATAGCCCAACCCGTGTTCTTCGAGCAGCACCTTGCCGCGCGCGCGGCCTTCCTTGAGCGGCAGGCCGCGCAATGCGCCCAGAAAGGCAATCGCCTCATAGGCTTTCATTGAAGGATAGAGCCCGCGTTCTTCGGGTAAGTAGCCGATCGCGTGCGCCACTTCGTGGGGGCGATCATGGCCGAGCACGCGGCGTACGCCCGAATCGGGATCGATGATCCCCAGCAGCATCCGCAACGTGGTGGTCTTGCCCGCGCCGTTGGGGCCCAGGATCCCGTAAATCGCACCTTGGGGCACGAACAGATCAACCCCGTCAACCGCGGTGAAGCCATCGAAGCGCTTGATCAGGCCCCTCGCTTCGATTGCCAGCGGCTGATCCCCCGCCGCTGGCACGTTGCTCCTCATCTGCCATTCCCCTAGTTTCATCAAAGCGCGATAATGACGCGGCGGTGAACAGGAGCAACAGGAAGTTTGGTTAACTGGACAGAAATCGTAAGCTTAAAGCATGATTTAGCGGCGGAAGCGGCGCGGCTGGGCTTTGCCGCCTGCGGAATTGCGCCCGCCGCAGAAAACCCGCTGGCGGCGCGGCGGCTGGAAGAATGGCTGGGCGCCGGACAACACGGCGAGATGGAGTGGATGGCAGCGCGCGGTGCGCATCGGCGCAGCCCGCAAGGCTTGTGGCCCGAGGCGCGCAGCGTGATCGCGCTGGGGATGAGTTATGCGCCGGCCAGCGATCCGCTGGCATTGGCCGAGCACGGCGAACGCGCGCGGATTTCGGTCTATGCGCAAGGCAAGGATTACCACGATGTTGTCAAAAAGGCGCTGAAGGCGCTGGCCCGCTGGCTGGTGGCCGAGGCGGCGCGGCGCGGGCTGGGGCCTGCCGGGGTCAAGGTGTTCGTCGATACCGCGCCGGTGATGGAAAAACCGTTGGGGCAAGCCGCTGGGCTGGGCTGGCAAGGCAAGCATACCAATCTGGTCAGCCGCACCCACGGTTCGTGGCTGTTCCTTGGTGCGATCTACACCACGTTGGAATTTTCGCCTGGCGCGCCCGAGGCTGACCATTGCGGGTCTTGCAACGCCTGCCAGGTCGCTTGCCCGACCGCTGCCTTCCCGGCACCGTACCAGCTCGATGCACGGCGCTGCATTTCCTATCTGACGATTGAGCTGAAAGGCCCGGTCCCGCTCGAATTCAGAACAGCGCTCGGCAACCGGATTTATGGCTGCGATGATTGCCTGGCGGTTTGCCCGTGGAATAAATTTGCCGATGAAGCGGCGACCATTCGCGCTTTCGTGCCGCGCGCCGAACTGGCCGCGCCGCGTTTGGCCGAACTGCTGACGCTCGACGATGCGGGCTTTCGCGCGCTGTTTTCCGGCTCACCGATCAAGCGCATCGGTCGCAATCGGTTCGTGCGCAATTGCCTATATGCGGCGGGGAACAGCGGAGCTGCCGCGTTGGTTGAACCAGTGCGCGCGCTAACCGCCGACCCCGATCCGGTGGTGGCGGAAGCGGCGCGCTGGGCTTTGGCGGAGCTGCCTTAGCGCGCCAGCAGATTGCGCGCCTGGCTGGCGATCTGGGCCAGCATTGCGGGGGCCACCGGCATCGCGGTTTGCGCGCGGGCGATCACGGTGCGGAACTGGCTGATCGCGGGGGCTTGTGCCACGGCCCAGCGCTCGACCGCCGCTGCTGCCGCGCCTTGCTTGCCGCCGTTGCGGCGCAGGAAATCCAGCCGCATCTGCTGGAAATCACGCGCCAGTCCGTTAACCAGCAAGCGTTCCCACGGGTCCGACGGGCTCATTCGGGCGGCGGTTTGCTGCGCCCAGTCGAGTCCCAGTCGCGCGCCCAGATCGCTGAACGCCGCGGTCAAGGTCCGCGCCTCAATGCCGTTATCGCGGGCCAGCCGGGCAAGGCCGATAGCGCCGTCCATAT
>JANMBA010000178.1:0-3062 GCA_031360105.1 Novosphingobium sp. | reverse complement strand
GCGGGTCAAGCGTCCCGGAGGACAGGTCGCATCAGGCGGGCATGGAGCTGGCGCATGCTCAGCCCGCTGAGCGGATCGCGCCATTCGCCTGCGATCCGTTGCGCCGGGCCGAGCACAAAGGCGCGGCGGCGGAATTGCGGGTGCGGGATCGTAAGGCTGGGCGAACACCAGGTGCCGCCGCTCCACAGCACCAGATCGAGATCAAGCACCCGCGCGGACCAGCGCTGACCAGCCGTCCGGCGGCCAAACTGCGCTTCGATGGCTTTCATCCGGACCAGCATTGCGGCCGGTTTGAGCTTGGTCTTGATCAGCGCTGCGCCGTTGGCATAGCGCCGCCGCGATGGGCCAAGCGGCGCGCTGCGCACCAGCGGTCCGGCGCGCTCAAGCTTCAATCCTTTACGATCAAGCGCCAGCATTGCCGCCGCCAGCACCCGTTCGGGCGATCCGAACTGCTGATGCCGCTGGTTCGATCCCAAGGCTACCAGATAATGGTGCGCCACGTCAGATATCCTGCGCAATCCGGCCATACAGCTGCGGGCGGCGATCGCGGAAAAAGCCCATCCCCGCGCGGTGCCGGGCGGCGCGGGCCAGATCGAGCTTCGCCACCAGCACGCCGGTTTCAGTACCGCCATATTCGGCCACCAGATCGCCCCATTCGTCGGTAATGAACGAGTGTCCATAAAAGCTCTGCCCGGCTTCCGTCCCGATCCGGTTAGCGGCGAGCACCGGCATGCAGTTCGAGACCGCGTGGCCCTGCATCGCGCGCCGCCACATCCGGCTGGTATCAAGCGCGGTGTCATACGGCTCGGAGCCAATCGCGGTCGGATAAAGCAGCACTTCGGCCCCCAGCAAGGCCATCACCCGCGCGCATTCGGGGTACCATTGGTCCCAGCAGATCCCGACGCCCACTGTGTGCCCGAACAGCTGCCACACTTTGAAGCCATCGTTGCCGGGGCGGAAATAGTACTTTTCCTCATAGCCCGGGCCATCGGGAATATGGCTCTTGCGGTAAGTGCCCATGATCGCGCCATCGGGCCCGATCATCGCCATCGTGTTATAGTAATGCGGCCCATCGCGTTCAAAAAAGCTGGTCGGAATCGCGATTTTGAGCCCGCGCGCCAGTGCCTGCATCGCCTTTACGGACGGATGCTCGGCGGTCGGCCGAGCCAGTGCAAACAGCGCTTCGTCCTCAGTCTTGCAGAAGTACGGCCCCGAAAACAGTTCGGGCGGCAGCACGACTTGCGCGCCCTGCTCCGCCGCCGCCTCGACCAAAGCCGATACCGCCGCGATATTGGCCGCCTCATCGGGCGAGCCAAGCGGCAATTGCACTGCGGCGATGGTCAGCGTGGTCATACCGCCCGGCTTATGGGGTGACGCGCGCCGAGTCCATATTGCCCTTTGCCGGGCCGCACCCCATCTGGGACGCAAGCGAGCAATATGGAGCGAGATGAATGGCGCAGGCAATTTTGGCGGGCGGGTGTTTCTGGTGCACCGAGGCAGTGTTCAAAGGCCTGAGTGGCGTGAGCGCGGTCGAAAGCGGCTACATCGGCGGCAGCGTGGAAAACCCGACGTACAAGGCGGTGTGCAGCGGCTTGACCGGCCATGCCGAAGCCATCGGGGTGACGTTCGATCCCGCCGTGATCAGCTACGCCGACTTGCTTGACGTGCATTTTGCGACGCACGATCCGTCGCAGCTTAACCGCCAGGGCAACGATGTCGGCACGCAGTACCGCTCGGCGCTGTTCCCGCTGGACGATGAACAGCGCGCCGAAAGCGCGGCGGCAATCGCGCGGTGGAATGACGAGCATCCCGGGCAGACCGCAGTGACCACGATCGAGGGTCCGGCCACGTGGTATCCGGCCGAGGACTATCATCAGGAATACTGGCAAGGCGAAGGCCAGCGCAACCCCTATTGCCTCGCGGTGATCCCGCCCAAGCTGGCGAAATTGCAGAAGGGCTTTGCGGAGAAGCTGAAGTAATCAGATCCTCTCCAAATTCGCCGAATGGCGCATTTGGGGAGGTGGCATTTGCCTCGGCAAATGCCGGAGGGGTCTCTGCCCTTGCGCCAATTCCCCTCCGTCTGCCGCTAAAGCGGCATCCACCTCCCCATTTGTGGCATTCGCCAAAAATGGAGAGGATCTAAAGCTAGCGCCCTTTCACCATTTTGGTCGACACAATGTGGCCCTGCTGGTCTTCGGGCCAGAAGTAGACCGGGCGCAGATTACCGGCTGCGTACCGTCCGACCTGATCGGCGAAATGTCGCGAGGCCGGGTCACCGCTTTCGCCGCCGGCCGTGACCGCCCGCGCCCGCACTCTGGGCCCGAACTCGACCGCGGCGACGAAGCTGTTGCCGTAGGTTCCGTAATAGCGTTTGGTCCCGGGATAGCGCTTCGCCCCGAATGCGGCGAGCGAGCCCCATTGGGCCGAGACGAACGGGATCGGGGTGCTGGGTTTGCGGTCATCGAAGGTCTGCACAATCGCGCCGTCGTTGCGCTGATAGCGGTTAATCTCGCCCCACGGCACTTGCCATGAGCCGAAATCAGCGGTCAGCCGCGATATTGCGCTGTCCAGCGCGGCTAACTTGTCGGCGTCGCTCGCCTTGGTCTTGATCCAGGTATTGACGCCGATCCCCAGCGCCGCCGCCGGACCTGTTCCACGTTCCCACAGCGCCTCGCCCCAGGACACCGCCAGACTGGTTTCGGTCGAGGCCAAGGTCCAGCGGTCATCCCAAGCGCTCAGCAGCGCGACGGCCTGCGCGCGCGCCGGATCGGGATTGCGCGCTTGTGCGGCAACCAGCCCGGGGATCAGTTCGGCAAAGCTGGGGAGCCACGGATCGTACGCCGCTTCGACCAGCTGATCGAGCGTGAACGTGGGCCAGGCGGATAACACCTTGATCGCGTGCGGGGTGCGCGGCTGGATGCCTTCGCTGTCAAAGTAGCGCGGGTAAGCCGCCTGTTTCGGGCTGTCTTGCCCTGCCGCCCACCACGGGCCGTCGTTCACGTTGAACAACCAGCCGTTCTTTGGATTGACCACTTGCGGCAGGCTGGCGAGGGTGTGCAGAC
>JANMBA010000116.1:0-2890 GCA_031360105.1 Novosphingobium sp. | reverse complement strand
AACAAGGACG
The DNA here is from genome assembly GCA_031360105.1 of Novosphingobium sp. Classification (GTDB taxonomy): domain Bacteria; phylum Pseudomonadota; class Alphaproteobacteria; order Sphingomonadales; family Sphingomonadaceae; genus Novosphingobium. The sequence goes on along the minus strand of JANMBA010000116.1, from coordinate 2,880 downwards.
TGTTTGAGGAATTCGCCGCGCCAAAAGGTGCTGAGGACCGCCAGTTGTGGCTCTACAATGGCGAGCCGATGGTCTTCGCCAAAGGCACCAAAGGCATTGCACTCGATGTGGAAAAGCTGACGCTCAAGGTGGTCGATGTGGTCGATGACGATTGGCAAAGCGCGGGGGTGATCGTCCACGACGTCACCAACCGCTCAATCGCGCATATGCTGGTCGAGATGCCGTTCGGCCCGTTCCCGATGGCGCTCGGCGTGCTCTACGACGATCCCCGCCCGACTTACGAGGAGGCGGTGCTGGGGCAGGATACCGTGGCCCGCGCCGGCAAGAGCACCGATCTGGCGAAGCTGCTGGCCAAGGGACAAACTTGGACGGTTAACGAGGCTGACCAAGGCCCTTTGTCGAACGTGTGATTGGTTCACACGAAGATACGAAGAACACGAAGATGTTGCAGCCAGATCGACTGGAAGCGATTGCCAGTGACGTCATCGATTTTGGGTTTCAAATCCATCAGGCATTGGGTCCGGGCCTGCTCGAACACGCGTACGAAAGTCTGCTGGCAGCCGCATTGACGCAGGCTGGATATGATGTTCGGCGACAAGTCGCCGTTCAGATGAATTTTAGAGGCGTTGTCGTAGACAACGCTTTCAAGATCGATTTGCTTGTCGAGGGCGGCCTCGTTGTGGAATTGAAATCCATCGAGCGGCTGGTGCCGGTACACAGCAGACAAGTGCTCACCTATTTGCGGCTCATGCAGCTCCCGCTCGGCATCCTGATAAATTTCGGCCAGCCGATGTTCAAAGATGGATTGAAGCGCATAGCTAACGAATATCAAGGCCCGTTCGGCTAGACGGTCCATCTTCGTGTTCTTCGTGTCTTCGTGTGAACCAATCTACTGCTGAGCATCGCCCGGTGTGATGCCTCGATAGCGGGTGCGGCGATAGAGCAGCGTGTGGGCCATCAGCGCCCAGGCCATGCCGCCGAGCCAGCCAGCGATTGCGTCGCTGGGGTAGTGCACCCCCAGCCACACCCGGCTGAGCGCGATCAGTGCGCTGACCAGCGCGGCCCCGGCGATCAGACTCAAGCGCATCCCGCGCCGCGGGCTGAGCGAGGCCAGGGCCAGCGCGATGCTCATGTAGACCACCGCCGAATTGAAGCTGTGCCCGCTGGGGAAGCTCAACCCGCCGGCCTCAATCAAGTGCGGAACCAGGGTTGGGCGGGGGCGGCCGATGATGGTCTTGAGCAGCGTCTCGAATGCCCAGCCACTTAGCATTGTGGCGGCCAGCAGCACTGCCTCGCGCCGCATTCGCGCCAGTAGCAGCGCGGCGACGGCGATGGTTCCCAAAAGGTTGAGCACCACCACCCCGCCCAGCGCCGTCCAGTCGCGCACCGCTTCGAGCAGCGCGGGTGGGCCAACCGAAACTTGGTCAGGCCCGGTCCGAAAAAAGTGCAAACCCGCGCTGTCAAACCCGCCCAGATGATCGCTCAGCACCAGTTCCATCACCAGCGCGAACCCGGCCCAGCAGACCAGCGCCGCGCTCAGTGCATGGCGAGGGGTGATCTGCCAGCCGCGCGGCGGCAGTGTAAGCGTCTCGGACGGGCGGGGGTTATCCATCGCCGCATAACGCAGCAAACGCCCAGATGTTGCAAGGTTCGTTGCAAGTGTTGGGATTATTTGCCACCGAGCGGCGATGATCTGCCTGAACCTTTCCGATGAAAGCGCCCCCGCATGACTAAGCCAAGCATCGTATGGCTGCGCCGCGACTTGCGGCTGGCCGATCAGGCGGCGCTGCTGGCGGCCTGCGCGGCGGGGCCAGTGGTGCCGGTCTATGTGCTCGATGACGAAACTCCGCAGCACCGCAAAATGGGCGGGGCGAGCCGGTGGTGGCTGCACCATTCGCTGGCTGCACTGGCGGCGGCGTTGGCGGCCAAAGGTTCTCGGCTGATCCTGCGGCGCGGGAAGTGCGATGCTGTGCTGGCAGCGCTGGCGGAGGAAGTGGGCGCGCAAGACGTCCACGCGCTGCACCATTACGAAGCGTGGTGGCGCAATGCCGAACGCTCGTTGGGCAAGGTGCTGACGCTGCATCTGCATCACGGCAATTACCTCGCCCCGGCGGGCAGTGTGCGGACCGGATCAGGCACGCCGTTCAAGATTTTCACTCCGTTCTGGCGCGCGTTGCAGGCCGAAATGTTGCCGCCGCCGCAGCCGGTTGCCGCGCCGCAATCGATCCTCGCTCCGGCACAATGGCCGGCGTCTGACCAGCTGGACGATTGGGGCCTGCTGCCCAGCCGGCCTGACTGGGCCAGCAGCTTTCGCGCCGAATGGACCCCGGGCGAAGCGGGCGCGGCGGAGCGGCTGGAAGACTTTGCGGGGCAAGCCAAACGCTATGCCGATCAGCGCAATTTGCCTTCGCGCGCGGGCACCTCGCGGCTTTCCCCGCATCTTCATTTCGGCGAGGTTTCCCCGGCGGCGGTGTGGCACTACGTTGCCCAGTCAGGCGGCTCGGTCGGGACGTTTTTGGGCGAGCTGGGCTGGCGCGATTATGCCCAGAACGTGATCATGCAGCTGCCCGATTACGGCGGCACCAATGCCAAACCGCAGTATGATGGCTTGGCCTGGCGGACGGGCGCGGCAGCGGAGGCCGACCTGAAGGCTTGGCAGCAGGGCCGCACCGGATATCCGATTGTCGATGCCGGGATGCGGCAATTGTGGGCCAGCGGCTGGATGCATAACCGGGTCCGGATGATCGCCGCCTCGTTCCTGATCAAGCACCTGTTGATCGATTGGCGGCGCGGCGAGCAGTGGTTCTGGGATACGCTGGTCGATGCCGATTACGGCTCGAACGCGGTCAATTGGCAGTGGAGCGCGGGCAGCGGGATCGA
>JANMBA010000107.1:0-3919 GCA_031360105.1 Novosphingobium sp. | reverse complement strand
ATGCTCCCGGTTGTGGTGATTGCCGACCCGGAGCTGACCGTTGGTCTGCCCGCGCACATCACGGCTGCCACCGGGATGGATGCCTTTGTCCATTGCTTCGAAGCCTATTGCGCACCGGGATTTCATCCGATGGCAGACGGCATCGCGCTAGAAGGGATGCGGCTGGTCAAGGATTACCTTCCCCGCGCCTATGCCGATGGTGGCGATATCGAAGCGCGCTCCCGGATGCTGGCGGCGGCGAGCATGGGGGCGACGGCGTTCCAGAAGGGCCTGGGCGCAGTCCATTCGATTTCGCATCCGGTCGGTGCCTTTTACAACACCCACCACGGCCTCACCAACGCGATCGTGCTCCCTTATGTGATGTTATTCAACCGTCCGGCCATCGAAGAAAAGATGGTCGCGCTGGCGCGCTATCTCGAGCTTGAAGGAATCGGTTTCGATGCCGTCTATGCCTGGATACTCGCATTCCGCACGCAATTGGACATTCCGGGCAGCCTCGGCGAAATTGGAGTTCCCGCAGATCAAGCCGAAACCATCGGGGACCATGCCCAGCGCGACCCCTCGACCGGCGGAAATCCGCGCGCGACAAGCGCCGCAGATATGACGGCCATCTTCAAGTCGGCCGTAGCCGGAGCGCACTAGCGGGCTCTGTCAGACCAACATGGCACCGCATGCCTAGCGATAGTAGCTGGCACAGTTTCGGCCTTTTGCCATGGGAATTGTCAGACTGAAATCACTTGGACGCGGTTGGAGCGTTGGTCGGTGTGCGCGGGCAGCCGCAATGATCCCGATTGTCAGTAATGGTCGGGCAACCGGGCGAATAGATTGATTGCGGCTTGCGGGTCGTTCCTGACCCAACCGCAATGCCACGATTGGGGTGGAACGCTGATGCCGGCTCTAGATTGGGTATCGGCTGGCGCTTTCAAAGCTATTGCCCTGATTGGTGCTAATCCAGTGCTGCCGCAGGCCACTGACCCTTAACGAGCGACCTCGATCATCACTTCGTTGCGCCGCAGAAAGGGCAGCGTCCAGGGAGGATTGTAAAAGGCGTAAGTGGGCGCAGACACCGCAGTAAGTTTCCTCGCGCGAACAAATTCCGTCAGCAGATCCGTTTGGCGCTTTAGGCTCCCTTCGCCCGCCAAGCCGGAAAAACGGATTGCGGCATAGCGTTTGCTGGCGACCTCCTTCAGCTGAATGGCAGGGTTCTTGGGCTTAGGCAGGGTCCCCATGGTATAGCGGGCAGGCATGATGAACCGCACCTTCCAGGAACCACTACCACCCTGCTGGGTGACAGGGGCCGTCATTGCGATCTTCTCATTGGATTGCTGGGTGACCGGGGCAGTCATCGCCACTTTCCTTGACGAGAGGTTATTCCCGAAAATGTAATCTGCGATGATGCGGAAGCCGTCACCGATGGCCTTGTCCCGTGTTCCCGCAACCTCTGCCTCGGCGACGATCACCGCCGGATAGTCGCGTATCTCTATGTTCTGATCGCTTTCGACGACGGCGTACTTTGGCTGTTCAACTCTGCTCACAACCTGACTCCATAATACCGCAGCCAGGACGACAACCGCTACAAGAGCAATCCACCACATCTTCTTGGCTCTCATGTTGTCTGGCCGCCGCCAAGGAGGCGCGGTCGTTTGACATTGCTACTATGGCCGACGGGCAAGAGCTGTCTCCGGATGAACTAGATTGCAAACGATTGGTGCCAGGCTTGGTTCCGTAACCATCCGCTCCAGCGCAAGCCTGCATCCGACGATTGCGCGCAATTGCAGTTCACGCTCGCCGCAAAACTCTGGGTTGGACATCAGGCGAGGTGCCATCAATCGATGGCAATCACCGCATTGCCAATCAACTGGCCCGACGCGACTGCCAGATGTGCTTCAGCAACGTCAGCGAGATCGAACTTTGCTGCAATCGCATGGCTCAATACATTGCTTTCCAACGCAAGGGTCAGCCGGTCGATCACCCGGGCACGCTCTTGCACCGAGAGCGCATAGACCAGCATCATCCGGACTGTGGTGTGGTTGAACATCATCTGTCGGAAGGGAAGCGGCGGGGTCATGCTGGCGGCTGAACCGTAGGCGGCGATGACACCGCCCGGCACGAGGACCTCGTTGGAGACAGCAAGATTGTCCCCGAATTCGACCTCGACGATGCGGTTGACCTTGTTTCCGCCATTGGTCGCCAGGATGGCCTCGGCGACATTGGCGGTGCGGTAATTGATCACAGCATCGGCGCCCGCACGCTTGGCTGCCGCCGCCTTTTCATCGCCGCTTACCGTCGCGATCACCCGGGCGCCGGCCCAGCGCGCCAGCTGGATGGCATAGTGGCCCACCGCCCCGGCCCCACCTGTGACCAGCACTGTCTGCCCATTCACTTCGCCGTCTGCAAAGACTGCGAGGCAGGCCGTCGAAGCCGGGATGCCAAGACATGCACCGGCATCCCAGTCGGTACCATCCGACAGACGCACGGCTTGCTCGCCGGGCAGACAGACATATTCCGCACAAGTGCCGTTGGGTCGCTGCCATGCGGCGTTCCACAACCAGACCCGTTCGCCAATCCGACCGGAATCGACCCCAGGTCCAACGGCATCGATTTTGCCCGCCCCATCCGAATGCGGAATAACCAGGGGGTCAGAAATCGCACCCCTCGAACCAGCGCGCGCCTTTACATCCGACGGATTGACCCCCGAAGAAAACAGACGGACGCGGACCTCGCCCGGCCCCGGTACAGGGTCTTCGAGCTCACCGTATTTCAGCACCTGCTTTGCAAGCCCAATCTCTTCGTACCAGACAGCGCGCATTAAACCCTCATGACCGTTTCCAGTTCCCCGGTATGACTGTCGATCGATATCGCCCGTCCGGGGATGAACGGAAGGCAGCTATCATGGCACTCGAAAACGAACTCGAGTGGCAGCAGTGTTTGCGCTCTCTGCCCTGGTTTGCAATGTCTGCTTTCGGGTCGTAAGAGGACTGTCCGGTTTTGGTCGAAATATAACGAAAGCGAACGTTGGTGATCGACAAACGAGAACGGGCAGCCGAGGCCGCCCGTTAGAAGCAAGGCGCACGTGGGTCGAGGACGCCGCCAAAGCTTCCGCCCGCCAAGTAGCATCCAGTCATCAGCGTGAACAGAGGTCGGTGCCGGTGATCGCAGTGCGGTTGAGCATATAACGGATTATCAGTCTGGGCGCGAGCTTGTCTGTGCGAACATGAGGATATTCAACCTTATCCAAGCTGGGCCCAATGGTCACTAGCTTAGCGAAACTCACTTATCAGCTCGTTCTTCGAACCAACAATCCGTCTTTTTCGACAAGATGGCCGGCTGAAACAAGCTGCTCCATCGACTGCGCCAAATGGCCGCGAAGTTGACCGCTTGTCGATGCGAAACCGAATGCTCGTGATGCTGCTTGAATCAGATCATCACGTCCGGCTCCAAAGTTTGCCTGAACGATCTCAAGCATCGCCTGCTCAATTTCGGCTGGCGGCAGCATTTCAGGGCGCCGCAGCGTAAGCGAACCGACGTTGGAGCGATCGCGCACAACAACTTGCTGACCGGGTAGCGAATAGAAGGGCCCCCCGACGACAGTGCGACGCTGGACGGTTCGTAGGACAGCAGTCTTAACCGCGGCCCGGATGCGGGAGCCGGCGCGCCCAAGGCCCCAAAGGATCCGGATGCGCGCTGTGACTTCGTCGAGATGGATCGGCCCTTCGACCGCAATGATCTGCTCGACGTAGTCGGCAAGTCGGTCGATCGGTGCTTCATGCGGATCGACTTCTCTCGTCACTAGGAAGCTTGCTTCGGCGTAGGGAACTGGCCGGTTGATGGATGCGCTGGGCGGACCGACCACTGCAGTCAGGAGATCCACACCTTCGTCCAACATGGTTGCTTCAAATGACAGAGGCACGGCTCGCTC
>JANMBA010000100.1:0-12339 GCA_031360105.1 Novosphingobium sp. | reverse complement strand
GATGCGCCTCAACCTTGTCGGCCAGCGCGGTGCAGCTGCCGGTGGTGATCGACGTGTCGGTTTCGACCATTTCCTTGTAAAGACTGCGGAATGCCTGCTGATCGGGGCGCAGCTGGGTTTCCGCGGCGCTGGCCTGCGCGCTCAGCATGGCGGTGCCCAGCAAGGCGCTGCCCAGCACGGTTGTGGCGAGGGTTTTTTGCAAGATCGAGCTCCCTGATTATGCCGCCAATTGAGCAGGATTTGCCTGTGGATGGAAGGGGCCACAAACACTTTCGTTTTGGCCCCCGAATCCCTATATGCTCACTATGTCAGACACCCCGGAAAACATCCCCAATCCCAACGAATACGGCGCCGACCAGATCAAGGTCCTCAAGGGCCTCGATGCGGTGCGCAAACGCCCCGGCATGTACATCGGCGATACCGACGATGGCTCGGGCCTGCACCACATGGTGTTCGAGGTTTCAGACAACGCGATCGATGAAGCGCTGGCGGGTCATTGCGACCTCGTCCTGATCGAACTTAACCCCGATGGCTCGGTTTCGGTTGAGGATAACGGACGCGGAATTCCCACCGGGATTCACGCTGAAGAAGGCGTTTCAGCGGCGGAAGTGATCATGACCCAGCTCCATGCGGGGGGAAAGTTTGAGAACACGTCGGACGATAACGCCTACAAAGTCTCTGGCGGGCTGCACGGTGTGGGCGTGTCGGTGGTCAACGCGCTATCCGAATGGCTCGAGCTGACGATCTGGCGCGATGGTCAAGAACACTGGATGAAGTTTGCTTACGGCGATGCGGTTGAACCGCTGCGCGTGGTCGGCCCGGCCCCAGCGGGAAAAAAGGGCACCCGCGTCACCTTCCTCGCCAGCACCGACACGTTCAAAAACGTGCTCGAGTTCGATTTTGAGAAGCTTGAGCACCGCTACCGCGAGCTCGCTTTCCTCAATTCAGGCGTTCACATCAAACTGCGCGATAAACGTCACGCCGATTTGCTCGAGCATGACCTGTTTTACGAAGGCGGGATCGGCGCGTTTGTCGGCTACCTTGATCGCAACAAGATCGCGCTGCTGCCCGATCCGATCGCCATCTCGTCCGAGCGTGACGGGATCGGCATCGAAGTCGCGCTGGAATGGAACGATTCGTATTACGAAAATGTGCTGTGCTTCACCAACAACATTCCGCAGCGCGATGGCGGCACGCATCTGGCCGCATTCCGCGCCGCGCTGACCCGCACGCTGAACAATTACGCCGAAAAAACCGGGCTGATGAAGAAGGAAAAGGTCACGCTGACCGGTGAGGACATGCGCGAAGGGCTGACCGCGATTGTCTCGGTCAAGCTGCCCGATCCCAAATTTTCCTCGCAAACCAAGGACAAGCTAGTGTCGTCCGAAGTGCGCCAGCCGCTCGAAAGCCTGATGGCCGACAAGATGAGCGACTGGCTCGAGGAAAACCCGGCCTATGCCAAGCAGGTGGTTGGCAAGATCATCGATGCCGCCGCCGCGCGCGAAGCCGCCAAACGCGCGCGTGAGCTAACCCGGCGCAAGGGCGCGCTCGATATTGCCAGCCTGCCGGGCAAGCTGGCCGATTGCCAGGAACGCGATCCCGCCAAGTGCGAGCTGTTCCTGGTCGAAGGCGATTCGGCTGGCGGCTCGGCCAAACAGGGGCGTGACCGCAATATCCAGGCGATTCTGCCGCTCAAGGGCAAAATCCTGAATGTCGAACGCGCGCGGTTTGACCGGATTATCTCGTCCAAGGAAGTCGGCACGCTGATTCAAGCGATGGGCACCGGCATCCGCGATGAATTCAACCTTGAAAAGCTGCGCTATCACAAGATCGTGATCATGACCGACGCCGATGTCGATGGCGCGCATATCCGCACGCTGTTGCTGACCTTCTTTCACCGCCAGATGCCCGACATCATCCGGGCCGGGCACTTGTTTATCGCCCAGCCGCCGCTGTTCAAGGTCAACAAAGGCCGCAGCGAGGTTTACCTCAAAGACGCCGCCGAGCTTGACCGTTATCTGGTCGAAGCGGGCACGGCGGGCCGGGTGCTGGAAACTGCCGGCGGCGCGCGAGGCGGCACAGAACTCGCGGCCTTGGTCCAGCACGCGTTGCGGATGCGCAGCCTGATGGGCTTTGTCCCGCGCCGGTTTGATCCGGCGGTGATCGAAGCTCTGGCGATGGCCGGGGTGCTCGATCCTGACCTCGACCGGGCTGGGCGGCAAGCCGCGCTGGCCAAGGCGGTCAGCTGGCTCGATCTGGGTGACCGGGAAGCGCGGTGGAGCGCCGATCTGACCGAAGGCGGCGCGGTGATGGTCAAGCGGGTCTGGCGCGGGGTGACCGACGCGCATCCGATCGAAGCCAACTTCCTGAGCAGCGCCGAAGCGCGCAAGTTGGCCAAGCTGGCGGTCGAAAATGTCGAGGTTTATGAAAAGCCGGTGCGCCTGGTGCGGACCAGCAGTGCCGCTGAAGAAAGCGCCGAGACTGATCCTGATGACGGTGATGGCGTGGGCGAAGTCGCTGCTACGCCGGTGACCGCCAAGGACCAGATCACCCGGCCATCGGAACTGCTCGATGCGGTGCTGGCCGGCGGACGCAAAGGCCTGGCGATCGCACGCTACAAGGGGCTGGGCGAGATGAACGCCGAGCAATTGTGGGAGACCACGCTCGATCCTGACAACCGTGTGCTGCTGCAAGTTAAAGTCGAAGACGCCGATGTGACCGATGAAATCTTCACCCGGCTGATGGGCGATATAGTCGAACCGCGCCGCGAATTCATTCAGGAAAACGCACTCAACGTCGCCAATCTGGACGTTTGATGGCCCAACTCTCGCGGCGCGAACGAGTTGGCGTCAAGCAGGAGCAAGGCTTATCCAGCCAGTTAACCCGCGCGGACCTCTGACCGGCTTAGCGCCAGCCCAATCAATGCGAGCGTGGCAAAACCAGCTCCAGCGAGGAACGTAGCGCCCGCGCCGAGCCGGTCCCACATCAGGCCTGCCACGACGCTCGCCGCCAGCAAAGCCAGCCCGGCGGCAAGATTGAACACCCCGAACGCCGAACCGCGTAGTTCAGGCGGCGCGCGATCCGCGACGAGCTTTGCCATCAGCCCTTGGGTCAGCGCCATGTGCAGTCCCCAGAGCGCAATTCCGGCGAAGGCTCCGGCGAGGCCCGAAACCAGCGCGAGGACCAGATCGGCCAGAATGAGGCAGACCAGTCCTCCGACCAGCAATAGGCGTGCCGACACCCGATCCGAGGCGATGCCGGCCGGATAGGCACCCAGCGCATAGACCGCGTTCATGGCGACCAGCACGGCGGGCGCGTAAGTCAATGGCAAGCCCTCGGCAGAAGCCTTGAGGATCAGGAATGCTTCGCTGAACCGCGCTAGCGAGAAGATTACACCAAGCGCGACGACGCCCCAGAACGGCCGCTCAAAACGTTTGAGATCGGCGAACGCGATCGGTGGGCGCTGTGGTTTGGTGCTCGCCGGATCGGCCTGTTCTTCCACCCCGAAGATTACAAAAAGGACGGCCACTATGGCCGGGATAACTGCCAACCAGAAAACGAACCGCATGTCGTTGGCAAAGGCTGCCATCAGCCCAATAGCGAATAGCGGTCCCGCGAAGGCTCCCACCGTGTCAAGCGACTGGCGCAGTCCGAAGGCGCGGCCTCGCACGGCTGGCGGGGTGATATCGGCAACCAGCGCATCGCGCGGGGCACCGCGCAGGCCTTTGCCGATCCGATCGGCGAACCGGGCACCCAGAATGACCGGCGCCGTGCCAGCCAGAGCGAACAGCGGTTTGCTCAGCGCGCCCAGTCCATAGCCCAGCAGGATCAGCGGTTTGCGCCGCCCGATCCGGTCCGAAATATAGCCTGAGAAAACCTTGGTGATCGAGGCCGTTGCCTCGGCAATCCCGTCGATCAGCCCGACCATAGCGACGCTCACCCCTAGCGTTGTGGTCAGGAACAACGGCAACAGCGCGTGGATAATCTCGGACGAGATATCCATGAACATGCTGACGAACCCCAGCGCCCAGACGGCGCGGGGAATGCGGGGGCGACGATCCGCGCTGTGCTGCTCAGCGCTCACCTCAATGGCGCACGTAGCGTTGGAGACTAATCCGCAGCCCTATCCGCACTTCATCGCCGGGTTTGGCCTGTGTGATGATCGCGGCGGGTCCGCTGACGTTGTTATGGGCATACTCAACGTGCAGGCTCGCCAGCTTGCCGGTGAAGGGCAGATTGTAGTTGAACCCGGCGCGAACCGCACTTTGCCGAGCACGTCCAGCGATCGCATCCTGCCCGAGACTTACAAAATCGTAGCGCAGGAACAGGTCAAGATCGCCCGATTTGGGAGCGTCGAACAGCGAGACTTGCCCCATGACATAGCCGCCCAGCACGTCGCTTTTGCTGCCCGAGAACCGCGAGCGGATCACTTCGCTCTCGATTGTCGTTGGGCGGCCCGCGAGCCGGAAGGTATAAGCCGCATCCGCCTCGAAAGTCAGCTTGCCGCCCGTTGCCGGAACGCCTCCCAGCGGAGCCGCAGCGATCGCCGTTCCCAGCGTGAAGCTGCGATTGGTGATGCCGCTCGTATAATCGCTGGCGAAGCCCAGCGTCAGCTTGCGTCCGCCTTGCGCGTCATTGACGGGCGTCAGCAGGACCTTGCCCGCGACCGAGCGCCCGATACTGCCGTGGTATTCTCCGGCGTTGAGCGATCCCCGATTATCGCCCAGTGAAAACTGGATCGTTGCCTTAGGCGACAATGCCTTTTGCACCTGAAACCCCATCTGTGCGCCGAAGGCGTTGACCGAACCGTGCTCTTCCAGAACCAGCGAGCGGTTGATCGTTGGCAGATTGCCCGAGGACAGGTTGTCGTCGCGCGACAGGATATGGGTGTTGTGCCCGAACAGCAGCCGGAATTTGCCCGGATCATCAGCATCCTGGAGCGACACGAACAGGTTCTCGAAGTTGCGGCGGAACGGCCCGTTGCGGAAGAAATCGCTGTTGGTCAGATCGACTTCATAGACGACCGCAGCGCGCAAATGGGGCGTAATGCGCGGCAGATCGAACTCGGCCCCTTGCCGCACCCGCCGCCAGCTATCTTTGCCGTCTGGATCGATCAACCGTTCGGCATAGCCCCATGCGGTTATGCGAAAATCGCCCGACTGGACGACAACGCCCGCGTCTGGATTGAACGACAGAACCGGCGGTGGTGCGGGTGGATTTACCGATTGCGCCCATGCTGGCGTTGCGGTGACCGCCAGCAGCGCCGCAGCCAAAGTGGGGAGCGAAACCCTCACCAGAAATACCTCCGCCAACCGCGCACCTTGCCCGCAGAGCCAGTCCGCCGCGCACGCAACATGTTCAGATAGAGGATGATCCCGGTGATGCTCATGGCAATCAACGCCAGCCCCCATCCCAGCCCAAGGAATTTACCCCCGTCGCCCAATATCTCGCCGGTATGCAGGCGCACTACCCAGTCTTCTCCATCAGGTTCGGACTTTATGATTGCGGCGGTCGCCGTGTTGACCGTCACCTTGATCGGCTCCGCCCCATCGAGATGGAACACATAGGCTGGCACGGGCGCTTTGATGACCCAATCGACCGAGGCAACAGGACGATTGCCATAACGGGCGAAAATAGCGGCGCGCGCCGTGTCTATTGTCACTGCGGGGCCGGGCAAAGGCACCGCCAGCGAGGCAGGCGAGGTAATTTCCGCCATCGCTTCACGCGCTGCTTCGTCCTCACCGAAGATCGCTTCAATCTGAAGCCAGATGCCGGTGGCGGCCACCGAGAGGAAAAAGATCAGGCCGACGACGCTGAGCCAGCGGTGTATCTTCCGATTGGTCATGGGCTGTGCGCGCCTTGGTGTAGTTGCAAGTTGGTCGCAGCAGCCTTACTCGATGCATCACCTGATACAACCAGTTACAATCCCTGCAAATTCAACGGACCAAATGGCCACTCTCCAGATGCGCTTTCATCGTCGCCAGCCCGGCGGCCATCAAGGGTGAGAAGGTTTCGGTCAATTCGGCCGGGAGGACATCTGCGGTCCACGTGACGCGCGAACCACCGTCGGCTGCAAAGACCTGCATTGCACCATTGTGATGTTCGACGCTGGTGATTGACCAGACCAGGCGCTGCCGCTGATCATCGATTGAAACAATTGCTTCGTCCAGCACTGCACCGCTGGCGAACGTAACCCGGCGCGTTGGCGTTGCGGGTTGCGGCAGCATTTCTGTTGCCACGACGAAGCCGGGTACCAGCCGGATGTGCAAGTTCGCGACATCGCGTACCGCGTCCCACACCGTTTCGGGGGGCAGCGCGATTTGAATTTCGTGGTGAATGGTCGGCATCGTTATGTCCCCCCAGATTGAACAATTGCGCTCTTTGCGCTTGATCGGTCAGGCCGCGCGCAGCCCGCTGACCGCTTTGGCCCCGCGATCTTGCGCGGAAAGCCCATCGAACACCGCATCGACAATCCGCGCGAGTTTGTCGGTGGTCAGCTTGGGCATGATCTGCTCCATTGCGCCGATGTTGACGTAAACGCTGGTCATCTGGTTGACCAGACTGATCGCCTCGTCGATCGACAGTCCGGCGAAATAGCCTTCGGCCATCGCCTCGCCAATGATCATCGCCAGATAGTGATCGCCCAGATCGACGTACGAGCGGACCAGTTCGAAGTGTTCCTTGCCCAGCTCGACATAGTTGGCGAAGACCACTGGATCGCGTTCCCATTCGGCCTTCATCCGCGCGAACCGGCGGGCGTAGAATTCGTACATCTTGCGGCGCGGGCTCAGGTCGCTGGCGACGACTTCCTCCATTATCTCGACCTTGGGCTGGAACCAGTGCTCGGCCACCGCCTCGATCAGCGCCTCCTTGCTGGCAAAGTAGCGATAGAGATTGGCGGTGGACATGCCAGCGCGGGCGGCCAGCTCGGTCATGGTGAAAGCGCTGCTGCCGCGTTCTTCGATCAGCCCGACCATCAGCGCCAACAGCTCGGCGCGACCGCCATCGAGATCGGTTTGAGGACGCGCCATGGTCGAAAGCTCCGCAAGCTGATTGAGACTGCCGGTTATATAGAATGAGCCGATGACATTTTCAAGAAACTGTGTTGCAGGGTTAATACGCGAAGGTTTGCCGCGCCGCCGGGTTCGGCTAGGATTGCGGCATGACCAGCTTTGCTCCGCGCGCTGCGCGATTCGTTCGAATACTGCCCATCTGCCTGCTCCCACTGGTGGCCGCTTGTATGACCCCGGGCGCAGGGCAATCGGCTCAGACGGCGGCGCCGGTGACGGTCGGGATCATTGCGATCAATGATTTTCACGGCAGTCTGGAGCCGCCGCGCCAGTCAGTCGAGGCCCCCGATGGCACGGGTGGGATCGTGCGGGTTCCGGCTGGCGGATCGGCGTTTCTGGCCAGCGCGATTGATAGTCTGCGTGCCAAGTATCCCCATCACCTGACGGTTTCGGCGGGCGATCTGATCAGCGCTTCGCAGCTTGCCTCGTCGATCTATCTGGACGAGCCGACCATCGGGGTGTTCAACCGGATCGGGCTGGATTTCAACGCGGTGGGCAATCACGAATTTGATCGGGGCCGCACTGAATTGCTGCGGATGCAGCGCGGTGGCTGCGCGCAATTGACGGCGCGCAAGCCCTGCCAGGTCGAACAGTTCAATGGCGCAAAGTTTCAGTTCCTCGCCGCCAGCACGATTACCGAGAGCGGCCAGACGCTGTTTCCGGGGTATGCGATCCGCAGCTTTGGCAGTGGGCGGAAACGCGTGCGCATCGGGCTCATCGGGCTGACGTTGCAGGGGACCAGCGATCTGGTCACACCCGGCGGGATCAAGGGGCTGAGCTTTGCGGGCGAAGCCGCGACGATCAACGCACTGGTCCCGGTGCTTAAAGCCAAAGGTGCGGACGCCATCGTGGTGCTGCTGCATCAAGGCGGGCAGCAGGACAAAGCCAGCGATCCCAGCGGCTGCGCCGGCTTTACCGGCGAAATCCGCCCGATCCTCGATCAGCTCGATCCCAGGGTTGACGTGGTGGTCTCCGGGCACACCCATAAGGCCTATGTCTGCAACTACGGTGAGCTTAATCCGGCGCATCCGTTGCTACTGACCAGCGCTGGGGTTTACGGCGAACTGGTTACCGACATTACGCTGGAGATCGATCCGGCAGCGCACCGGGTGGTGCGCAAACGCGCAGCCAATACGATCGTGCAAAGCGCCGCTTATGCAGGGGCTGTGGGGCCGGTCAAGCCCACGCCGCTTTATCCGCAATTTGAGCCGCGCGCTGATGTTGCGAGCTATGTCCAGACCTATGTCGATGCCAGCAAGCAGTTTGCACAGCGCCCGGCCGGGCACTTGGCCGGACCTGCCTCGGGCCGGGTGGTGGCGGCGCTGATCGCGGATTCGCAGCTCGGCGCCGCCCGTCCGGCCGGCGCGCAGATCGCTTTGATGAACCCGTTCGGCGTGCGCGCAGGGCTGGTCCCGGCTAGCGACGGTACGGTCAAATTTGGTGATATTTATGCGGTCGAACCGTTCGGCAACACCCTGATCACGCAGAGCCTGACCGGGGTGGAACTGAAGGCCGTGCTTGAACAAGGGTTCGATGGCATCGGCCCGGTCCAAGCGCTGATCCCATCAGCCGGGTTTGCTTATCGCTATGATCTGAAGCGGCCAGTGGGCGACCGGATCACCGCGCTGACGCTTAATGGTCAGCCGCTCGATCTGGCCACGAATTACCGGGTGACTACCAACAACTTCCTCGCCCAAGGCGGTGATAGCTTCAGCCTGCTCGCCAAGCAGCGCGATGCGGTGATCGGAGGAATCGACCTGGAGGCGCTGCAAGCCTGGCTCGAGACGGTGCCGCTGCGCGCGGTGCCCAGCGACGAGCGCGCGTTGGAAATCAAGCCCTGATACAACAAAGGGCGGCACCGCAGCGCCGCCCTTTGTCTGGTTAGATGCTGGCGTGCGATCAGGGTGCCTTGATCCACAGCTGGTCAGCGGTGAAGCCCGTCAACGGGGCGTCTTTGCTGTCCAGCAAATACAGTCCGCCATCGGCCACCGCGAACACCGACTTGTCACCCGCCAGCAGAATGCGCTTGCCATCCGAATACCACGCCCACTTGCCGCTCATCGCTTTGCCGTCGCTGCCGGTCAGGCTGTAGGTCATGTCGGCATTGAGCATCAGCGTGCCGTCGCCGGCATTGCTGTAGCTGCCCGCCAGCGGCACCGCTTTGGGATTAACCGCCAGGCTGGGCAAGGCCAGCGGGGTGGGGTTGGCGGCGACCATGCCGGTGTCGGTTGCGACCGGTTCGGGCGCTTTGCCCTTGCACCCAGCGATCAAGGCAATCGCGGCAACCGAAATAAGAATTTTGCGCATCGGGGAAAACTCCTGAAGCGAACGCGAAAATTGCGCTCACCACGGTAAAATGCCCAAACCGGAGGTTTCGTTCCCGCCAGCAGTTTCCGACTAACTGCGTTTTGGTGGCCACGGAATAAACCCGGAGGTGCGCGCAACATAATCGGCATACCCCGGGCGGCTTTTGGCCAGACCCTTTTCCAGCAGCGGCTTGCCCGACCATTTGGTCAGCGTGAAAGTCAGGAAGACGGGCCCGATCAGGCTGGTCAGGGCCACTGACAGCCCGCCCTCGGCCGCCGCCAGCCAGATCCCCCACCACACGCAGGCATCGCCGAAGTAGTTGGGGTGGCGGGTATAGCGCCACAGCCCGGTATCGAGCACTTTGCCCTTCATCGCCGGATTGGCGCGGAACGCTTTTAGCTGCGCGTCGCCAATCGTCTCAAACATCATGCCGGTTAGCCACAGTGCTGCCCCGGCTAAGGCCAGCGGGCCGATTGCGGCGGGGCGCGGGCTGGCCAGAATGCCGATCTGCGCGGGCAGGCTGGTCAGGAACAGCAGCACCGCCTGGGGGCCGAACACCACTTTGAACGCCGCGCTGCCATAGCGTCCGGCGGCGCGAGCCTTGCCCAGCATCCTGGCATAACGCGGATCTTCCCCGTGTTCGCGCCAACGCAGGAACAGATGCACTCCCAGCCGCAATCCCCACATTGCAGTCATCATGAACAGCAGCCCGGCGCGGGTCCCAGCAGGCGCCACTTGCAGCCAGCTGGCCGCCGCCAGCACCACCATTCCCGCGCCCCACACCGCATCGATAAATGACACATCGCCGATCCGCACCGCCACCCAGCACAGCACCAGCATCATCGCCAGATCGACCGCAGCATTTATCAGCAAAGCTTCAAGCATGGGGTTCTCCTGCGGGGGTTTTGGCGGCCTCAGCCACGGTTGTGGCCAGCAATTTCCAGCGCGGGTGGCCTGGCATCACCGATTGGTAAAAGGCCAAAACTTTACCCAGGTCCGCCGCGTAGTCGCCGGTCGGCATGATCGGCGGACCAATCCCGCCGCGCTTGGCCGCGTTATCGACCCACGCCGGGACCAGCGGCACCCCGGCGCCCAGCGCGATATGATAAAATCCCGAGCGCCAGCCGCGCTTTGGCGAGCGGGTTCCTTCGGGCGCGATCACCAGTGCCAGTTCATCGCGCCCGGAAAAGGCCGTGACCACCTGATCGACGTAGTTCTGATTTTTCGCGGTCCGGTCAACCGGGACCCCGCCCATATCGAACATGAACCGGCGCAGCGGCCAGCGAAACAGGCTGGTCTTGCCCATGAAACTGGGGATAATGCCGTAGTGATAGGTCGCGCCGGTGAAAAACACGAAGTCCCAGTTGGAGGTGTGCGGAACGCCCAGCAGCACGCAGCGGCGCGGCACCGGAATGGCTGGGTCAAGCCTCCAGCCCTTCCAGCGAAAGAGCGCCAGTACGGCGCGTTTGGCCAGCCGTGACGATAGGCTGGCAGGCTTTAAATCCTGCTCCATTGCGGCTCCTTGGCGGCGCTCTCTGGCACAATGGCGCGCGGCAGCGCAGCTGGCAACTGTTCAGGCCGGATCAAAACCCGGTGCCGCCCGGCCAACTGGGCGCGGCCAGTCCCAGCACCTTGAACAGCAGGCCCATTTGCCCCTCACCAACCAACCGCTCCTGTGCGGCGGCCAGCGCGGCGGCGTGTTGCGGGGCCTGCGCGGCGAGCGTCTGCGCGCGGGCTTCGATCCCCAGATTGCGCAACCAACGCCCCTGCGGCACCGTCCCGAGCCAGCGGCACCCGCGTGACTGCGCGATCATCGCCAGACTGGCAAAATCGACATGCGCGGTCAGATCGGCTTCGCCCGGCTGCGTAAACGGATCGACCTTCAGATGCTGGCGCACCGCTTGCAGGCTTGAGCCATCGCGCACCGCATCGTGGCCATAATCGATGAACAGCGCCGCGCCACCTTGGTCGATCAGCCGCCCGGCGACCTCATAAACGCTCGCCGCCGCGCCCGGGCAAGTCTCGATTATCGTGCCCGGCGCAGCGGCGCGGCGCGCTTCGGGAACGGCGGCGTCCATTGGCTGGCTGCCCGCGATGCAGATGAATTTTTCGCCCTCTGGCACCACCATCCGCTCCCGCCAGCCTTCGGCGGTCATCACCAGTTGGCGCACCGGCAGCGCATCGAGGAATTCATTGGCGACCAGCAGGATCGGGCCATAGGCGGGCAAGGTCGATAGATCGTGATGCCACTGCGCGCCGGGCACCGCGGCCAATTGCAGATCCTTGAGCGCGACCGAACCTTCGACAAAATGGATCGACGGCTCCAGGCCATAGCGCTTGGCCGCGCGCAGCGCATCAGTGGCGAGCGTGCCGCGTCCGGGACCAAGCTCGACATAATGCACCGGCATTTCGCGCCCGGCGTTGATCCACATATCGGCCAGCCACAGCCCGATAAGTTCGCCAAACATCTGGCTGATTTCAGGCGCGGTCACAAAATCGCCGGCCTGCCCAAGTGGATCGCGCGCAGCGTAATAGCGCGCGTTTGCCTCGCCCATGTAATGCATCAGGCTGATCGGGCCGGTGTTGGCAATCAGCCGCCGAAAGATCGCCCCCAGCGGATCAGCGGGCGCGGCGTCGTTCATTCAGCAGGCGGCGCAGGATCGCTGGCGGGGGGGATTGCAATATCAGCGCTGCCCAGCGCGGGCAGCCGCAGTGCGCGGACTATGAAGAAGAGTCCGACCAGCATCAGTGGAATGGTCAGCCACTGGCCCATCGAAAAGCCGGTTGTGCGGGCAAATTCAGACAGCTGTTCATCGGGCTGGCGGTAGAATTCGACCGTGAACCGCGCAAGCGCGATGCCCAGCGCAAAGCTGCCAACCAGCAAGCCCGGCCGCCAGCGCGCGCGGGTCCGCCAGAACAGGTACAGCATCACGGCGGCGAGCAATGCGCCTTCAAGCAGCGC
>JANMBA010000095.1:0-15789 GCA_031360105.1 Novosphingobium sp. | reverse complement strand
GGGCGCAGGATCGATCATCGCGCCACCATCATGGCAAGCGGGTTCAATTGCAAGCAATGCGCCCGGTCAGAACACCGCTTTTGGCGCATCCTCCGCCATCATCGCCTGGCGCACCAACGGGATTGGCGGGCCGCCGTATTCGAGGAAGGCATCATGAAACGCCTTCCAGCCCGCGCGGCCGCCGTGAGTCGCGGTCCAGTCGGCGCGCAGCTTGCGGATCATCAGCTTGCCCAGCGTGTAGTTGAGATAGGCCGGATCGTAAGCGCCGCGTCGGGCCTGCTGCTCGGCGGTGCCGGCGTCCTGGAAGCACGCGGTCTGGAAGAACTGGGTCGATTGCGCGATGGTCATCCCCGCAGTGTGCAGCCGGATCGCCGAGAGGAACCGGCAGTCGCGCAGCAACGCGTTGCTCAATTGGCCGATGTGTATCTCGGGGTCACCATCGCCCAGCCCGGCTTCCCACATCATCTCTTCGGAATAGTGCGCCCAGCCTTCGGCATAAGCATAGCCGACGAACATCCGCCCGAACACCGATGGCGCGCGGTTGGCGTGAAGGAATTGAAGGAAATGCCCCGGCATCACCTCGTGGACCGAGGTGAACATCAGATCATCAACGCCCGGAATATATTCGTTCTGCTTATCCTTGGGCCAGGTCGGATCGGGCGCGGCGATGTAATAGATCGACGGGATGCCCTTTTCGAGCGGCCCCGGGGGATCGATATAGGCCCCGTTCTGCGCATTGTAGGCCGGGCTCTGGCGGACCAGCGCTTGCTCGGTGCCGGGAATGGTGACCAGATCCTTGGCCTTGATGAACTGGGTCAGCATCGGGATCTGCCGGGTCGCTTCGGCCACCGGGCTATCGGCGGGCTTGTGCGCGTTCATCTTGGCCATGCAATCGGGCACGCTGGCCCCGGGCGCGAACTGGCCGCAAGCGGTGGTCAGCGCTTCCTGATTGCGCTTCAGATCGGCCTCGCCGATTTTTTCGAGCTCGGCCAAAGGCACGCCCACGGCCTCGGTATCGCTCAGCATCTGGCTGAACTTATCCGCCCCCAGAGCGAACGATCCGGCCCCTTCTTGCCCTTTGAGCCAGGCCGAAAGGTCAATCATCGCTGCCGCCGCTTTGCCTGCCGCTGCCTTCAGCCGGGCTTGCAGCGCAGCATCCTTCACGTCGGCAAAGGCGGTCAGCACATCTTTGCCATAGAATTCGGCATAACCGCTGAACGCCGAGGTGCCGTAAATCACCAATGGCTCGGCGATCGGACCCTTGAGGTTGCCCTTGATCGCGGCTGCGGCCGCCGGCACGCCTTCAAGGAAGGTCGCCAAGGCGGCGGCACGCTGCGGGCGCGGGGCATATTCGCGCGCGAGGTACACGTTGGGATCGAATGCGCCGACATACCACGCCGGGTTAGTGTGCGGCTGATCGGCCACTTCGAGCCAGAACAGCTGCCCCTTGGCGACCTGCACCATATAATCGCGCTCAAACTTGTCCTTGCCGGTCACCGCCGAATAGGCGCCCGCATCGGCGATCACTTTGCGCAGGAAATCACCGCGCGCTTTCAGCCCGGCGGCGCTCCAATCGGCAAATTTGCCGTCATACTGGTGCGCGCCCTGATAGACCGCGAAATAGGGGTCGGCCTTCAGCCAGCCGTCAATCGAACCCTGCGCGAATTGCGCCCACGGCACCTGCGCGGCAGTGTTCCCGCCGCCAGGCACCACATTGCACGAAGCCAGCGCGGCCGAAGCAAGTAACACACACAAAGCTTGGCGTAGCGCCATCATTCCATCTCCTGAACGAAATTTCCGTAGGGAGAAGGTGCGCGTTTAATCCGGGCAGGGCAAGTGCCGCTCGTCGAAGATCAGCGCAGCGGGTTTAGTAAGCGTCCAGTCTTATCAACGCGTTCCGAGGCCACGCGCGATAATTCCGCGCAGAATCTCACGCGTGCCGCCGCGCAGCGACCAGCTGGGCGCATTGAGCGTGATATTCGCGAGCACTGAAGCATAGGCACCAGCCGCCAGCGGATCGGGCTCGGCATCGATCAGTTCGCGGGCGATATCAGGCATGGCCTGTTCGAACAGCGCGCCGACATCCTTGACGATTGCGGCTTGCAGCCCCGCGTCCTGCTTGTCCTGTAGCATCGCGGTGACCGAGCGGGACAACCGCCGCAGCACTGCCAACCGCGCGGTTACGCGGCCCAGCGTGATCTGCGCCGCTTCGCTGTCTCGGCCTTTCAGCGCTTCGATCACCTGATACAGCAGCTCGATCGAGGACAGGAACCGTTCGGGGCCTGACCGCTCAAACGCCAGCTCGCTCATCACCTGATTCCAGCCATCGCCCTCGTTGCCCAGCAGCATCTTGGCCGGGACCACCGCATCCTCGAAATGCATCTCGTTAAAGTGGTGCTGTCCGGCCAGATCGATGATCGGCTTGATCGTGAGGCCGGGGGTGTTCTTGAGGTCCACCAGCAGCTGGCTGGTTCCAGCGTGGCGATCCGCCGGGGTGCCGTTGGTCCGGCAGAACAGGATCACATAGTCGGCCTCGTGCGCGAAACTGGTCCAGACCTTGGTCCCGGTGACGCGGTAAATATCGCCATCACGCACGGCTTTGGTGCGGGTGGCGGCCAGGTCTGAGCCGCTGTCAGGCTCGCTCATCCCGATCCCGAAGGCCAACTCGCCCGCCGCAATCCGGGGCAGCAAAGTTTCCTTCTGCTCGTCGGTACCAAATTTGATGATCGACGGCCCGCTTTGCCGGTCAGCAATCCAGTGTGCGCCCACCGGCGCACCGTATGCCAGTGTTTCCTCAACCACGACGTAGCGTTCGTAAGCCGAGCGTTCGTGCCCGCCGTACTGCTTGGACCAGGTCATGCCGAGGTACCCGGCCTGGCCCATCGCGCGGCTGAACCCGCGATCAAACCCGTACCAGTTGTCTGAACGGGCGCGCGGGCTACGGCCTGCTAGTTCGCGATCAAGGAACGCGCGGAATTCAGTCCGCAGCGCCAGCACTGCATCGGTATCGGCCGGCGGGCTGGGGAAGGGGATGCTGGTCATAATGCTGTCACCATCGGCCAATAACCGGCGCCGCCCGCTGCCAGCGCAGCCCCGCCCAGCAGCTTGGCCCACGCCACTTGCCCGCCAAAGTCATCGCGCCAGGTCCACAGTGAGGTGGTGTAAAGATGCAGCCGGTGTTCGCGGGTGAAGCCGATTGCGCCGTGCATCTGGGTGGCAATCGATGCGCCCGCGCCAGCGGCTTCGCGCGCGCGCAAAGTACCCGCAGCAACCCCCAGCACATCGCCGCGCGCCAGCGCTTCGGCGGCCAGGTCAGCGGCGGCGGTGGCGCAGGCCAGCTCGCCAGCCAGCTTAGCCAGCTCATGCTGCACCGCTTGAAATTTTGACAGGGTCTTGCCGAACTGCACGCGGGTGCTGGTGTGTTCGATGGTCATGGCGAGCGCGGCGGCCAGCGCGCCGGCAATCTGAAAAGCGCGCAACGTCGCGCCTTCGGCCAGCGGGCAATGCGGCAGCGCTGCGGAGGCATCGATGGCCCAGTCAATCGCCAAAGTCGGGCGTGGCTGGAAGTTGAGCGCGTGGCCAGCCTCAGCCACTTGCCAGCCTGAACGCGGCACGCGGTAAAGTGTGTCACTCACCGCCAGCGCCAGGCAATCAAGGTTATCGCCCCAGGCAACCCGCGCGACTTCGCCGGTCAACTTTCCGTCAGCCACCGACAGATGATCGGCGCGGGCCAGCCCGGCGGCACCTTCTGCCAAGGGCAGCCCGGCCAACGCCAGCAAGCGGTTGGCGCCCATTGTCTCAGCGAGCGGCAGGGGCACCGCGTGCTGGCCAAGCAGCCGCAGCGCTTCGCCTTGGTCCGCCGGATCAAGCCCGAACCCACCCTGCTGTTCTCTCAGCAGCGCGAGCGGCAGGCCCATTTCTTCAACCTCGGCCCAGATATCAGCCAGCCATTCGCCTTGCCGCGCCTGCACTTGCGCGCCATCGTCAAGATGCCGCACCAATAGCCGTTCGATCATATCCGCCAGCATTGCCGGGCGTGTCCTTTGGAAGTGGTGCCGGCTAGAGGATTCGAACCCCTGGCCCCCTGATTACAAACTGCCTCTAGCAACGCTTCTTATGTTACGCCAGAGCACTCCACACTACGCCCAAGGTATTGAAACGGTTTGACTAAATCCGCCGTGAATTACCTTAAGCTGCGCCACGGTTTTCCGACAAATGATTACGTGGCGATTACGTGGGCGTTTCAAATATGACCAGTCAATCGATCACAATCCGAACCATCGAGTCGGCAAAACCATGTCGCGGACGCGATGTCTATATCTGGGATAATGCCCTTAGGGGATATGGATTGAGAGTCACCCCGAAGGGCGTCAAATCCTACGTTCTCCAGTACCGGGTCAATGGCGGGCCTGCACGCCGGACGACGATCGGTATGCATGGCAGTCCGTGGACGACGCAAACCGCCCGCAAGGAAGCCGAGCGCCTGCTTATGCTGGTGCGACAGGGCGTCGATCCGGTAGAGGAGGCGCGAGAGAAGAAGCGCCGCGATAAGGTGCTCAACTTCTCAGCTTACTGCGACCAGTTCGTCGAGCTTTACCTGCAATCCAATTGGGTCGATTCCTGGCCCGAGGCCATGCGGGTGGTTGAAAGTGTGTTCAAACCACGCTGGGGAAGGAAGCCGCTCACCGCCCTCAAGCGGGCGGACATGGTCAAGCTGATGGATGACTATGCGGACCGGCCGGGCATGCGGAAGCACATCCACTCAATCCTGCGCAAACTGTTCAATTGGGCGGTCGACCGCGAGGATATCGCGATATCGCCGCTTGCCGGCATGAAGGCACCCAAAGCCTGCGCGTCGCGCCGACGGGTGCTGGGGCAGGAAGAGCTGATCTGCATCTGGCAAGCAACCAGTCAGGTCGGCTGGCCGTGGGGGCCGTTTGTCCGTTTGCTTATCCTCACCATGCAGCGGCGGCAGGAAGTGGCCGAGATGGACTGGTCGGAGATCGACCTGGAAGCCAGAATCTGGACGCTTCCCGCCGAGCGCGCGAAGAATGACGAAGCGCATATCATTCCGCTGACCGACATGGCCATTGCCGAACTCCAGACGCTCCTTCCCAAGGACAAGGGCTTCGTGTTCAGCACGACCGGGACCACCCCCGTTTCGGGATATTCCAAGGCCAAGCGTCTGCTCGATGAGCGCATGCTCAAGATCATGACGGAGCGTCTCAAGCGCTTGGGAAAAGCCAGCGACAGCGTTCAACTCGCCGAATGGCGATTGCACGATCTTCGCCGCACGGGTGCCACCAATCTGCAGGCGCTTGGTATCCCGATCGAAGTGACCGAAGCCGTTCTCAATCACATCAGCGGGACCCGTGCAGGCGTCGCGGGCATCTACAATCGTTACAAATACGAACCGGAAAAGCGGATGGCACTCCTAGCGTGGGATGTGCGGTTGCGTGAGATGCTGGGTCGCGGAGAGAGTTCGGCGAAAGTCCAGCAGGCGGTCGAAAGCGATCAAACCCCATGTCGAGATCGATCCCAGGAAATCGGCACGAAGGGTTGGCGGGCTATGTTCGCCGACCCGCAGGTCGAGTTCGAAACCGATCAATCAAGTTTGTTGACAAATGTCAACAGATAAGCAATGGGGAGTTCAATCGAATGGCAAGGCCACGCCATCCGAACAAGGAGATCGAAGTTGCCGTTGCCCATGCGGAAGCGCTGGGCTCGCTGGTGGTGCCGATCAGCGGCCATGCCTGGGGGCGGCTTTACTGCCCTTGGGCTGACCGGGACGGCTGCATGGTTTCGGTGTGGAGCACTCCGCGCAACGCGGAGAACCACGCCAAGGCAATCCGGCGCGATGTGGCGCGGTGCCCGCACAGGCAAGCGGAGTGAGACGATGAAGACGCACGAGTTCACGATTGTCGCCTCCGGTCTCGATCCCGAGATGGAGGGCTATGAGGATCGCTTCTTCGAGGCGGGCTGCGACGATGCGACCCTGTCGTTCCTGAAAGGCGTGATCATCGCCGAGTTCAGCCGTGAAGCCGTGTCGTTCTCCAATGCTGTTGCTTCGGCCTATGAAGACATTCTCAAGACGGGTGCGAAGGTGGAACGGGTTGAGCCCGATCATCTGGTGAGCCTCAGCGACATTGCCGAACGCGCTGGCCTCACTCGCCAAGCCATCTCGCTTTACACCCGCGCCGAACGCGGCGCTGGCTTCCCCAATCCGGTCGCACGCGTCACGTCCAACAGCCCGTTATGGGACTGGCTCGAAGTGACCGAGTGGCTTCACGCCCAGGCCAAGATTGACCGCGAAGCCGTGGTCAAAGCGCGCATCGTCAAGGAAGCCAACCGGTTTCTCGAACTCCATGAAGAACAGACCGATAATTTCACAAGACGGTTGGAGATGCTCGAAGTTGCATGACCCTCAGCCGAACTTGAGTTGCTGGCCGCGCTCGGCTCGTTCCTGCAAGAGGATTGCTGCATTGGCATGTGCCGCAATGCAATTCCGGCCAACCTTTTTGGCGGCGTAGAGATTGTCGTCGGCGATGCGCAAGGTTCGTCCGATCGGTTTGTCGGGTCCATGTTCGCTAACCCCGATACTGACCGTGAGCGTTTCCAAGCGCCCGTCGAATTCAAACTCGCTGGCTTCAATTTTCTCTCGAAGTTGTTCAGCCGCCACGCAGCTTGCGGTCAGCAACAAACCGGGAAAGAAAACAGCAAATTCCTCGCCTCCTAATCGCCCGACATAACCGCGCTGGCCGACCTCCTGGATCATGCAGGCCGCAAGGTGAGCTAGCGCAGCATCGCCGGTGTAGTGACCGAAACGGTCGTTGATCGCCTTGAAGTGATCGACATCAATTACCAACAATGACCCAGGTTTGCCTTCGGACCTGACCCGATCAATGAAGAAATTGCGATTAAGTGTACCGGTGAGGGCGTCGTGCCGCAGCAACGCAAAAAAATGCTCCATTTGCGCGGCGCGGTGCACCTGAAAATTGCGCCCAAATTGGCGTGCGCCCACCCACGAAAGCGCAGTAAAGGCAAAGGCCACGACCACCCAAATGCTGGCATCGAACGCTGCAATCCAGCGATCGACGCTGAGCGCGACCACCAGCAAACTAGTCAGTATTTGCAGGCCCGCGACAAGCGAAACTGACGCCGTCAGCTCATCATCGCTTTTGTCGCTATCAACGCATGGAGTCATCATAAGTAAGTCCAGACTGTGGATCTCCGATACTATCAATCAGGTCATCCTCGATGATTACTCTATATAGTTAATTGCTCAAATCGATATTTGTTACAATAAATAACAAAATATGTTAATGATTGAAGTGCAATCCGACTTTTTTAAATACGCTTGTAAAATTCACCAATATTTATCAGCGATAGAAAGACTTGCGACCGTGCTGGTAGAGTTGATAATACGGCCTCAAAGTACGCGGTCGGAAAGCTCCGCTCTTGTGTTCGCCCGGCGTCAAATTGGCCAAGAACCTCTGCTGCAGCCCTAGAACTTACCGAGCAAGTTGACGAACACGCCTTTGCTCGAATAGCTCTGGTCGGTGAGGTCGTCGGAGTAGTCGGAGAAGCTGTAGCCGATCCCGATCTTGGCGTTGTTGCCAAGGTGGCGATAGATCGCGGCCATGCCGCCCCAACGCTTATCGCCGGCGAGATCGTTGCTGAGATATCGGACTTCAACCACTCCGTCCCATTGCTTCACCGGGCGCCAATCGAAGCGCAGGATGCCGAGGTGGGTGTTGCTCGAGACAAACGTGTCAGAGGTCCGATCGAGCGAGACCTGTCCTTGGCGGTAGCCGTATTTGGCACCGATCGTCAGCGTGTCGGACAGGTCGAAGTTGACATCGACCGAACCGATCACGCTGCGCTGCTTCGGACTGTTGCCGGTGCCGCCCGCCGTGATCTGGCCAACCGGACCCAAGTCCTGGAAGTAGTTGAACCTCGCCACTACATTGAGCCGGTCATTGCGCACCGGACGATAGGCAAATCCAAGTACGCCTTCGATATAGTCGGCAGCTCGCAATGAGCTGCCGTTGTCATCTGCGATTGCGAAGTTGAGCCGACCTAGCGCGCGCCAATCAGGGTTGAGCTGGATCGACGCCGTGTTGCGCACCAGCCAGACGGTCTGATCGCGCCCTGCACCGTGTTCGAACCGCGCTTCGACGTTCGAGCCGAACTGCACATCCTTGGTTGTGAAGCCGAAGCCGAAAGTCGCAGCTGTGCGGCGGAACAGCCCGGTAGTGGCATCATCGATCTGCCCATTTTCGAACGAGGCGCTGAACGAGAGTTTGGCGTTCGGATCGAACTTGGCCCCAAAGCTGCGCATGGTGCTTGGCGCGGTACCGCCTTGACCGATCCGGTTCTCGCCATAGATGCTCAGCGCCGAGCTGAAGCGATGCCGCGCGCCTACTGTGAAAGTTCCGCGATTCGACCGGGTAAACAGGTTTACCGGTTCGAGTCCGGTATCGGTTCGGTCCGCGAGCAGCGAATAGCCGATATAGGCCTCCGAACCTTGCCCGTAGCGGCGGTTGAGCTGTACGTCGGCACCAAGCCCGCCAGCTCCGCCCGAAACTTCGGCTGCGAGCGACAGTTTGTCCGAAATCTCCGCCTTGGCGCCAACTCCGAAGCGGTCATTGCTGCGACGTCCGCCATCGGCCTGCAAGGTCGCCTGACCGAAGCCGTAGACTGACCAGTTGCGATTGTCCGGGGCATAGCCAAGTTGCAATGCAGCATCGGTGCGCGCACCGGCTTCGGTGCTGTTGTAGAGCAGCCCCGGCACCTGATCGTCCCGGCGCAGGCCGAGTTTGGCATTGAAGCCACCACCGAATTTCTGTGCGAGGTCGAAGCTTGCGACGCTGTGCGAACCTGCCGACGCCGATTGCAATTCCTCGAATTTGGCATCGACGCGAGTGCCCGTGCCGAGCGGCAGCGAAAGATTCGCACCCCAGCGGGTGGTATCGCTCTGGGTCAGGTTGGAATTCGCAGCAAAACCGGCCTCGAAGTTCTCGTAAAAGGCCGAGAGCTTGCCATGATCGCCGGTCTGTCCGGTGAGTTCGGCAAAGTCGATCCCGCTTTCCACCTTCCATGCCCGCGCTTTGCGGCCGGCAACACCGGGAGCGGCAATATCGGTAAACGACAACCCGCCATCGACCGAATTGGCCTGCCCGAAGGCCGGTCCATCGGTCTGCGCCAGTTCGCCTTTGAGGTAGGTTCCGGCAGCAATCCGCAGCATTGCGTCCGCACCGAGCAGAGTCTGGTCAGCAGTGTCGGTGGTCTCGCGCTGCGCAGTCACGCCGAGCCGCACCCGGTCGCCCAGCCAGGCCGAACCACGCCCGCCCAAAGTATAGCCATCTAGGCTGGCCACTGCCGGGGTATATTCATAACGCACGACCAGCACCGGGACATTGCCCGCCGAGCTGCTTTCGCGCACCGTGCTGCCGTTCGCGGCAACCGAGGCGAGCGGGCGCAGCAGAGTCACCCGGCCCTGGAAGTAGTCAATGTCATAGTCTTCCTGCGGTCGCAGCTCGCGGGTTTCGAGCACCACACCGGTATCGCGGTCGCGCACCTCAACCCGCACCCGTTCGGAGCCGACCGTCAGATCCTGCCGCTGGAGAAAATAGAGCGAGCCGCCTGTGCCGCGGAATTCGTCGCGGGCGGGCACGGTCCCCGGATCCGAAGCGAACACGGTCAGCTGCGTCTGGCGCTCGCCGAAACTGGTCGTCGTCACGCTCTTGTGATCGAGTGCCACCCCGAACAGCCCGCGATCAAGTGGGGCGAGCTCGGCCTGGTTGATGTTGACCACATAGTTGCCGACCAGCAGGCTGCTGTCGGCCTTCTGGAGCTTGAAATAGAATTGTCCCTGGGTTGGTGCATCTTCGACCAGCGTCGAATCGTCGCCGTAGGTGGTGTAATACTCGTTCGAATTCAGCCGCCGCAGCAGCTGGCGTGGGTCCTTGCGATCGAGATTGCTGAATATGTCCTTGAACAATGTCTCGCCGGTATCGAGCGAGGCGGTGAGTTTCCATCCGTCGCCGAATTTGCCCTTGGCATAGAACGCTGCGCGCGAGGTGAGCGAATTGCCATCGGCCAGCGGATCGCCCGAAACGGCGATCGCCGGACCCGAGCCGTCCATCGCGCGAAAGGTCAGATCAGCCTGGCCGACCACGAACCAATCGCTGCGCGGCACCTCGATTTCGCGCGCGGCGGAGAAAGTAGTCTGGCCGCCGCGTTCGATGGTGACCTTGATGTCCTGGCTGTCGCGATCGACCAACTGCTGCGCGATGAACTTTCCGTCAGGGTCGACTGGAACCAGCTGTCCGCTGACCCGCACCAGTTCGTTGCCAGGATCGGCGACGCCGCTGACCGTGATCGTTGCGGTGCGATTAAGCTGGATGTTGCGGACCCGGGCTTCGTCTTTAAGCCCGAAATTGGGGCGTGCCACCGGCGCGGCGTCTTGCGCCACTGGTTCCGCGACCAGCGTCAGCTCTTCGGGACGCGTTTCGTCGAACCGGCCCTTATCGTCATAGACGCGGTAGACGTAGAACAGGTCACGCGGGGAATCTGCACCTGCGTGCCATTCCGCAAAGCCGTTGTTATCGGTGACAACCACGTTCAGCGGCAGCGAATCCGGCACTGCGCCACCTGCAAAGATCCGCACTTCGCCGCGTGCAACGTAACTGGGATAGTTGGTATAGGCTTGGAACTGTGCGGGCTGACCGAGCACGACCACCCGCTCGCTGCCGATCAGGCCGATGGCCATGACCGGTTCAGTCGCATGCCCATCGGTGCGGACCTCGATGTTGTGATCGCGAGCTGCACTGTCGGTAGGTGGCAGCGCGCGAACTTCGAGCCCGGAACCTGACATGGGAACGCTGGCCGCACTGCCGCTTGCGGCGGCGGTAACCGGCGTGATCGTCAAACCGGTGGGCTGCCGCCACTCTGCGCGCGGCACAACCGAGTGCTGTTCTTTACCACAGCTGTTGCGCACGGAAACGGTCACACCCTTGCAATTGGCAGGCTGGAGAATTCGGGCCGAGAAGCTGCCGTCAGCCGCGATCGGGACAATCTGGCCCTCGACCGTCAGCACCGAACCAAGGTCGCTCATTTGACCATAAGCGATGACTGGCTGGTAATGGTCGGCCGGTATCCCGCGATAGGCCGCCGAATCTACTGACCCGAAATCCTGGCGCCGCACGCTGCCTGCAGTCGGCAGGGCTCCGGCGTGAAGTACGGCCAAGGTCTGCGGCGCGGTTTCATCGAACTGCCCGCCCGCATCATAGACGCGATAGACATAGTACATGCTCGCAGCGGCATAGGCGCTCGGGGTCCAGTTCGCTGCCCCGTTGGCATCGAGCTGCGCGACGAAATGCGGCACGCCGCCGGGCGAAACACTCGCTTCGAATACGCGCAGTTCACCGCGCGCCACGGCTCCGGGATAGTTCGAATAGCCGATGAAAGTGGCTTGTTCGCCTCGGATTACCGCGTGTTCGTGATTGACCAGCCCGACCGACAAGATCGGTGCTGGCGCTTCGGTCAGGGGCTCGATCTCGATCTTGCTTAGTCCGGCATACGCACTGCCGGCAACCACAGACGTGGTTCGTTCAAGCTGGCCACTGAAATCGGTCCCAGCCGGCAATGCTTGCGCAGACTGGACGGCGTTGACGAGCGATTCGAAATTCAGGTTGGCGGCCTGCGCTGCGGAAGGGCAAATGCCCGCTGCGGCAAACGCTGAGATACCAGCAAACAGGCGAGCGCGGCTCACGCGCTTCGAAGCAGCGGCGGCGCGAGTTGCAATGATTAACTTGGTCATGGGTTCGACTCCCGCCCCGGCATGCCGAAGGCACGGGTAACATTTGCTTCGATAACAGGATCGGGGGCATCCCAGTCCTTGGAGAAGAGCTCAGAAAGCGCAGCTTTGACTGCCGCAACGCGCCGTTCAGCGAGCGCCCAGTCTTCACCGGGCTGCGCGCGGTAGTTGACCTGAAACACCAGTCGACCCATTTTGGCTGGGCGCAACGTCGCCAGCGTTTTCGCAATTTCCGGCTTCAGCGTCGCGGTCCCAGGCACGAAGGCATTCTGGTCGAGATCGAGCGCGGTCGCCGCAGCCTTCTGGACCCCGAAATTGAGTTCGCTGATCTTGCCGCGGGTCAGGCGGATCGATTGCGGGTTATCGGTGGTCGGCGCGTAGCCACGCGCGATCGTCCGTTCGTCGAGTTTGAGCACGAAGTTCGAGCCGATTTGCGCATCGGGCACTGCCGCGCATGCGATGTGATAGCGCCCGAATTCGTCAGTGGTGATCAGCTCGCCGTTGACAGTTGCAAGGCGCGCGCCGGGAATGCCGGGTTCGCCCTGATCCTGATATCCGTTGCCATTGAGATCGTCGTAGACCTTGCCGATCACTTCGGAGCAGTCGAATACCGTGCTCGGCACGATCGAGACCACGGCCTGACCGCGATTTGAAATTTCCGCATTGTCGAGGTCGTTGCGCGCGACGCCGGTGTTGACCCGGTCGCCGTTGGTAACGCCCGCACCGACCACTGCAGTCAGCTGATAAGTTATGGAGCCGTTAGCGGGGATGACCTGGCGCTCCCAGCGCAGCTCGCGGTCTTTGACCAGCGGCTCGGCTGCAACGCCGTTTACCAAGGAGGTGCCGGGCACGTATTTGAGTCCGGGTGGCAGAATATCGACCACATCGACCGCGCCGCGCTGTGCAGCCTCAGAATTGCGGACGGTAATCGTGTAGGGAATCAGGTCGCCGATGTTGGCCGAGCGCTTGATACTGGTCTTGGTCACTACCAGCGGCGTCCGGGACAGGAACGGATCGAGCGGGATGTGGTTGAAGATCACGTCCGGATCGCCTTGCGCAAGGCGAACCGACTGGTACCAGCGGGTCGAATCGCCATTGGCAGGTGCGCTCGAGTTGGAGCCAATCAACACCGGTGCGCCAAGTCCGGTCGGATCCAATGCGCCGAGTTGGGCCGGGAGCACGCTCGACGGGGCGGAATAGCCGGTCGGGGGAGCAACGGAAATCGTATAGGTTGTTTCTCCAGCCGGGCACAGCGGTGAAGCGCCAAGGACCAGATCGAACCGGTAAGACCCGGTGCTGTCGGTCGACTGGGCCTGCTGGCTGGGCGAAAGGAAGCAGATCACCGGCAATGGCGCGCCGTTTGCGCCGAGTAGCGATACGACTGCCCCGCGCACCGGTGCACGGCTGATCGAATCGTAGACCACGCCCGAAGGATCGATCGGCAGATTCTGGTCAGCAAGCACCGCGTTGTTGGCCAAAGTCACGTTCTGGATGACGCGGAACACCACATTATTGTCGGGGTTGCGGAACCTGATCGAATAACCGCTGCCACTGAGCAGTCCGTCGAGACGGTAATTGCCCTGGCTGTCGGTGGTGGCAGTGCCGACCACCACGCCATCGCGGACGATCTCGACAATCCAGCCATCGCGCCGCGCTTCGCCGGTTTCGAGGTTCTGGTCGCCGTTGCGGTCATCATAGACAGTGCCGGTGACCGAACTGAGCGCCGGATCGACCGTGACCGTGACCATTGCCTGCGCGCAGTTGGTGGGGTTGAGCCGTTCGCAAATCTGGTAGGTGATCGAATAATTGCCAGCCGGAACATCGGGTGCAACCGAGACCTGCCCGGTTGCCAGATCGAGCGCCACGCCCGGATTACTAGCGGGGGTGAGGACCGTAAGAACCAGCGCCGCCGCGTTGGTCGCCGTGCCGTTGAGCGTATCGTTCGCCAATACGTTGCCAGCATTGGCGTTGCCGATCCCGCTGCGAACAGCAGCGTACGTATCGTTGCTCGCGGCGATGATCGGCGCAGTGACAACCACGGTTACGACTGCATTGGTGCAGTTGGCCGGGTTGTTCTTTTCGCAGATCCGGTATGCGATCGTGTAGTTTCCAGCTGGCGTTCCAGCGGCCACGTCAACGAACCCGGTGACCGGATCGAGTACTGGGACAGAGCCGCCATTGATCGGTGTGGCAGGGGTGACAATCGTCGCAACGATCGCATTTGCATTGACGGACACGCCGTTGAGTGTGTCATTGGCAAAGGCATTGATGATGTCATTGCCGCCGTTTGCGCCGTTGACTGCTGGAGGGGCATCGTCGGTCGCGGTAATTGCCGGGGCGGCGACCACAACCGTGGCGATGGCGGCGGCGCAATTGGCCGGATTGAGCGTTTCGCAGATTTGGTAGGCGACCGCGTAGGTTCCGGCGGAAGTGCCGGGCGCGACGCTGAGATTACCAGTGGCGGGATCGAGCGTGACGCCGGGATTGCTCGCGGCCGCGGTGATGGAAAGGGTGACATTGCCTGGAGTCGGTGCGAGCCCGTTCAGGGCATCGTTGGTCAGGACATTGGCGACATTGGCCGCGCCATTTGCGCCGTTGACTGGGCCTGCGCTGTCGTTGCTTGCCGCGATCGCGGCGGCATTGACCACCACCGTGACTACAGCGTTGGCACAGTTGGCAGGGTTGTTGTTCTCGCAAATGCGGTAGTTGATCGTGTAGGTTCCAGCGGGTGTTCCCGCCGGCACGTCAACGAGGCCGGTGGCTGGATCGAGCACTGGAACCGGGCTGCCGCCAATCGACGTGGCAGGCGTAGTCACCGTAGCAGTGATTGCGCTGACCACCACCGAAACGCCATTCAGTGTATCGTTGGCGAAGGCATTGATGATGTCATTGCCGCCGTTCGCGCCGCCCATCGCTGCCGGGGTATCGTCGTTTGCTGTAATCGCCGGTGCAGCCACGACCACGCTGACGATCGCAGAGGCGCAATTGGTGGGATTGGCGGTCTCGCAGATCTGGTAGGCGATCGTATAGGTGCCCGCCGGAACTCCGGCGGCGACCGACACGTTGCCGGTCGCCGGATCGAGGCTGACACCCGGATTGCTTGCTGGAGTCGTGATGGTGAGCGTCACGTTCCCCGGAGTCGGAGAGAGTCCGTTGAGCGCGTCGTTAGTAAGAACGTTGATCAGGTTTGGCGCGCCGTTTGCGCCGTTGACCGGACCTGCTCCGTCGTTACTGGCGGCAATCACCGCCAACAGCGCATCGTTA
This sequence comes from Novosphingobium sp., assembly GCA_031360105.1. GTDB lineage: Bacteria > Pseudomonadota > Alphaproteobacteria > Sphingomonadales > Sphingomonadaceae > Novosphingobium. The sequence goes on along the minus strand of JANMBA010000095.1, from coordinate 704 downwards.
TCGACCGACACGTTGGTCCCGGTGGTCGTTTCGAACGAACCAGCTGGAGCGGCAACGCGTGCAGTGTTGCTCGCGACCTGCGCCACAACGGCGACCGGACTCAACACGATCAGGATTGGTCCGGCCGTCGAAAGGAGCCGGCTCAGGGTAATCCGCCGCCTGGCAGACTCCCGGATAGCAGGTCTGCGGTGCATGATCAGTTGGCCTGGCAAGAGTAGGTCAGAGTGACGGACTGCCCATTGCCAAGCGTGCCGAGCGTGATGCCCACACCGGTCAAGTTGGCGATGGTGAAGCTACCCGACGGCGCGCCGCTGCCCGCGATCGTGACCGGATTGCTGGCCGGACAGGTTAGTCCGGTGCCCGGCACGTCGGTAATGACCGCACCGGTGGCGCTGTCGGGGCCATTGTTGGTGACCACCAGCGAATAGGTGACCACGCTGCCCGAGTAGACCGTGCTGGTCCCGTTGCTCTTGACGATCTGCAAATCGACCGACGGATTGACGGTAACCGTTGCGGTATTGCTGGCGCAATTCCCGGGGTTGAGCTTTTCGCAGATCTTGTAGGTGATGGTGTAGGTGCCGGCCGGGGTATTGGCCGGGACCGAGACCTGACCGGTCGCGATATCGAGCGTCGGCACTGGTGCACCGGGGCTGGCCGGGGTGGCGGGCGTGGTCACCGAGACGTTGATCTGGGCGAGCGTCACC
>JANMBA010000094.1:0-4519 GCA_031360105.1 Novosphingobium sp. | reverse complement strand
ATCGGCGAGAAGATCAAGCTGACCGTCACGCATGATCGTGACCTTGGCCCGGTCCGCGCCGATCCGACGCAGCTGGAACAAGTGATCGTCAACCTCGCGGTCAATGCCCGCGATGCGATGGCCGATCGCGTGGAAAAGAGTGGGGGCGAGGGCGGCAAGCTTACCTTGGCAACCAGGAAAATCACCGCGGGTCAGGTCCGCGCGATGCGCGGCGGGATCATGCCAGAGGTCGATTACACCGCGCTGGTGGTCGAAGACAGCGGCACCGGGATCGCCCCTGAGAACCTCGGCAAGATTTTCGAACCGTTCTTCACCACCAAGGACCTGGGGAAAGGCACCGGGCTGGGGCTCTCAACCGTGTACGGCATCGTCAAGCAATCGGGCGGGTTCATCTTTGCTGACAGCGAAGTGGGCCGGGGCACCAGGTTCACGGTCTATCTGCCGGTCCACCACGCCGATCCCGCCAACCCCGCTCACCCTGAGCCTGTCGCAGGGTCGTGCGTGCTGTCGCCCAAACCCCAGACCCAATGGTCCGGCGGCGGCCGGGTGCTGCTGGTCGAGGACGAAGACATGGTCCGCGCCGTCGCCGAGCGCGCGCTGACCCGCGCCGGTTACACCGTCACCACCGCCAGCGACGGTGACGAGGGGCTGGAACTGGTGCAGGCCGGCGGCGAGTTCGACCTGATCGTCTCCGACGTCGTCATGCCCGCAATGGACGGCCCGACCATGATCCGCGAAGTCCGCAAGCTGCGCCCGGACATGCCGGTGTTGTTCATGTCAGGCTACGCCGAAGAACAACTGCGCGACCAGATCGGGATTGCGGATGTCCACTTCCTGCCCAAGCCGTTTTCGGTCCAGCAGATTTCGGACACGGTGGGGGCGGTGCTGGCTGGCGTTGGCTAGCAGGCACTTTGGCTCCGCGCTTATCGGACCATGCAATCTGAATATACTGTCGCAGTGATACAAGACCTGCACCAAAGACCACCTTTCAATCCCTTTTTCCAGAAAGTATTCAGAAGCTGGAAGGATGTTCGTATGCGAAAAATAATCGTAGGCACGTGGGATTTTATCTTCAATCATGAGGTGAGCCCGCTTCGGCATATCCCTGACATCAATGTACGGCACATGACCCTACAAGTTTTGGGCTGGATGTGGGCAATTTCATTTTCCTTGGCGATCGGTAGCTATACCGTACTGGCCGTGAGTTTGATCGGTCACATTATTTTGATTGGCGCACTGGCGATCACTGTCGCGACTTACACGACTGCGACTTTTCGGCCCAAAACTTTCCTAACTAAATCCGGGCGCCGCCACGATGGGGAACACCTTTAGGGTCGATTAGGGTCGGCCATTCGCTGACAGCGGTATTGTCTTGCGGCTTCAGAACTGTCGCCGTGTTGATGCTGCATCAGTCACTTTGTGCTAAACAATGCGAAGCTGTGTTGCGCTATGCTTCAGGTTGATGCCAACCCCGCTCAGACTAAGCCGCCGAAGCCTCCTCGAAAAGCTTGCCCTAGCCTTAAGCCATTGGTTCGGCGGAGGATGGCTGCTGCTAAGATATGGTCCGCGCTGTCGCTGAGCGCGCTGACCCTTGCGGGCTATACCGAAGAATAACTGGGCTACCAATGCATTTCAGGGGAGAACTCGCCGCGCTTTCCTGCTTGGTGACGATCTGCGATGCATTGTGTTCCGCAACCTGCGATGAGCGATTAACCGGGCGGCGGTATAGCATGGTGTCACCCCAAGGCCCTGATTTGCGATCTATCTTTATGAAATCAAGGGATAACCTCTGAAGGATGCAGGGTGGCACACTGTCGCCTTTGGCACCCAAGTATCACTCCGAAATGGACCAACGGAAAAAATTTCGTTCCCCCCTTGTTCTATAAGAACAAATCAAATACACAATGCCTCTGTTGACCTTCCGGGTCGGCTGGTTACGCAAGGGGACAGATCATGGCTGCACAACTTAAGCTGATTCAGGAAGGCAAGGAAACGATGGACCGGCAAAAGGCGCTCGAAGCAGCGCTGGCGCAGATCGACCGCGCGTTTGGCAAGGGCTCGGCGATGAAGCTCGGCTCGAAGGAAACGCTTGAGATTGAATCGATTTCAACCGGTTCGCTCGGGCTCGATATCGCGCTGGGGATCGGCGGTTTGCCGCGCGGGCGGGTGATCGAGATCTATGGCCCGGAAAGCTCGGGCAAAACCACCCTCGCGCTGCACGTGATTGCCGAGGCGCAGCGCAATGGCGGCACCGCCGCATTCGTCGATGCCGAACACGCGCTCGATCCGGGCTATGCCAAAAAACTGGGCGTGGACATCGATGAGCTGATCGTCTCGCAGCCCGATACCGGCGAACAGGCGCTGGAAATTGTCGATACCCTGGTCCGTTCGAACGCAATCGACGTGCTGGTGATCGATTCGGTCGCAGCCTTGGTGCCGCGCGCCGAAATCGAAGGTGAGATGGGCGATAGCCACGTTGGCCTGCAAGCCCGGCTGATGTCGCAATCACTGCGCAAGCTGACCGGCTCGATCGCCCGCTCGCGCTGCATGGTGATCTTCATCAACCAGCTGCGGATGAAAATCGGCGTGATGTACGGCAATCCCGAAACCACCACCGGCGGCAACGCGCTCAAGTTTTATGCCAGCGTGCGGCTCGATATCCGCCGCATCGGCCAGATCAAGGATCGCGACGAGATCGTCGGCAACACCACCCGGGTCAAGGTTGTCAAGAACAAGGTCGCGCCGCCGTTCAAGCAGGTCGAATTCGATATCATGTACGGTCAGGGTATTTCCAAGCTTGGCGAAATCCTCGATCTGGGGGTCAAGGCCGGGATCGTCGAAAAGTCCGGTGCCTGGTTCAGCTATGATAGCATCCGGATCGGCCAGGGGCGTGAGAATTCCAAACAATTCCTGAAAGACAATCCCGAAATTTCTGACCGGCTGGAGGCTGCGATCCGTAGCCGCACCGAAGGTCTTTCCGGGGAGATGATGGCTGGTCCGGACGCAGACCCGGCTGACTGATCCCTGAGAGCTTCCGGCCGCACCGAGCTGCCCGCTTGGTTCGGCCGGGGTTGAAAGGAGGGCGTCCCCCGTCCCCCGACGCCCGAAGGGGCGCCCTCCGAAACATAGAACCGGCGCGGTAGCAGTAATGCTGCCGCGCCGGTTTCACATTTGCAGAAAAAATATCGGGAAGGGCGCATATTTCTGGCTTGAACAAATACTAAATGCTGCGCACGATTATCTTGCCAAAACAGGGAGGGGCACATGAATCAGTATAAATACGCGGCCTTGGTCGCACTGGGTTCGCTTGGACTATCGGGCTGCGCCACGGTTATGCACGGAGCTAACCAGACCTTCGAACTCGCCAGCGATCCAACCGGGGCCAGCGTCAAACTTTCGAATGGCGCAAGCTGCGTCACGCCGTGCAAATTGGAACTGCCTCGGCGGCACGATTTCCGGGCCGATTTCACGCTCGCGGGCTTTCGCCCGGTCTATGTGCTGGTGCAAAGCAAAATGGGCGGCGCGACCTTTGGCAATCTGCTCGCCGGCGGGATCATCGGCGCAGTGGTCGATAGTTCGAACGGGGCCTCGAACAAACTTACTCCCAATCCGCTGACCGTTCGCTTGGTCGCTGACGGCCAGACCGGACAGGCAATCCTGATCGACAAGCAGGGCAAGGACGCCGGAACCGTTGATGCGCATAACGATAAAGTGCGGGTCGATGTCGCCAAATCAATTGGCCCTGACGCAGCGGGCCTGCCAGCCCCGACGCCCAGCCCGACGCCCACTGGGCCATAAGCGCGGGTCGTAACCCGCAGCCCCGTCCCGACTTGCCGGGACGGGGGCTGCGCGTGAATGAAGCCCGCCCGTCCCGGCTTGAGGCAGCCAGCTCATCCGCAGTCATTGCGGTATCCGCAAGCGGGGTTAAACCAAGCTCCCAGGCCACACAGGACACCGCCCAAATGCCCCGCATTACTGCTCGCCTAGCCGCGATATTCGCCTGCGCCGCGCTCGCCGCTTCAGTCCGCGCGCAAGCCGCTCCGATCGGTGACAACTGGCCGCTGCTCGCCGCGGATCGCGCAGGTGATTGCGGGCTGGCGATTACCAGCGCCGGGCATGCGATGCAGCTGCGCGCCAACGGGTTGATCCCCGGCGAGGCTGTGCGCTTTGTCCTGACCAATGGCGAAATGAAGCCCGTCGCTTTCACTGCCTATGCGGATAATAGCGGGGGTCTTTTGCACTACTATTTGCCGTTCCGGTTCGGCCGCGACGGCGGCACCGTCCACATCAGCATCGTTGCGGCGCGGTGCAATCTGACCAGCGCGGCGGCGTGGGACCGCGCGCTGATCACCATCCCATAGCCGACAACAGGCTGGCGCTGCGCCGCCCGGCTGCTACGCTGCGCGTAACGCATCATTCCGGGAGCCTGTCATGTCGCTAATCGTCCACCACCTCCACAACAGCCGCTCGCAACGGGTGCTGTGGGCGCTCGAGGAGCTGGGCCTGCCGTACGCGATCA
>JANMBA010000091.1:0-4419 GCA_031360105.1 Novosphingobium sp. | reverse complement strand
TGCATCGATCCGGCGAGCTCGTTATCAAAGAAGTGCGTCAGACCCGCCATGCGAAACCCGGCGGCATACAGCTTGTCCAGATTGGCGGCTTGGCCCTCCAGATTATGCAGCCCCTCGACCGACAGCATCGCGCCAACCGGGCCGCCAGCAGTGGCATGTTTGCCGAGCAGCCGGTCAAGCGAGAACGGGTCGGTCACCTTGAGCAAACGCCCGCGCGCCAGCCAGACCGAATGGTCGAGCTTGGCGGCGTGAAACAGCGAGCGTTCAAGCAGCGAGGACCAACTCGCAATCGGCTGGCGCTGGGCGATCAGCAGCGCGGGGAGCTGATCCGAATCTGCCGGGTTGCTGTCATAATTCAGTCCCCACGGGGTCTTGGTGGGCGATGAGAACACTTGCAGCGTGACGTTGCCCGCGGTCAGCCGGGGTAAGTCTTCGTGGCCGCGCCCCGCCGGCTCGGTCAGCTCGCGGTTCCACATCAGCGTATCGGAATGCAGGTCAACAACGTGCAGACTGCGGTGCAAGGCGGCGGCTTCGGGCGAAACCGGGATCAGCGGCTGCCCGTCCAGCTGGTTCATGCTGCCCTCGACCCAACCCGGCAGCGGCCCGAAAAAAGTCAGCCCGGCGGCGGCCAGCACCACCAGCGGTATCCAGAACCGTTTGCGCATGTCCGACTTCCCCTCAGACCGCCGGTTTACGCAGCAATGTGACGAAATCAAACCCCGGGGTGCGGCCGGTTGCGGGATGTGCTTCGCGGAACGTTTCGATCCAGACGTCGCGCGCGAAAGCGGGGAACTTCGCGTCCCCTGCGGGGCTGGCGTGAACCTCGGTCAATTCGATCCGGTCGGCCAGCGGCAAGGCTTCGGCATACAGCGCCGCGCCGCCGAAAATCACGATGTGCGGCGCATTGGCGAGCTTGAGCGCGGCGCTGAGTGAGGTCGCTGGTTCGGCGCCATCGGCGGCCCATGCGGGATTGCGCGTGACCACGATATGCCGCCGCCCCGGCAGCAGTCCGGGCAGCGCTTCAAAGGTCTTGCGCCCCATCACCAGCGGCTTGCCCATGGTCAGCGCTTTGAGCCGGCGGAAGTCGGCAGAAATGTGCCACGGGATTACGCCGTCCGAACCGATCACGCCGTTATCGGCCACCGCCGCGACGATGAACACCTCGCTGCGGTTCACAGCGTCAGCCGGGTGACGTGACCCATCTTGCGGCCGGGGCGCGGCGCGCCTTTGCCGTAGAGGTGGAGGTGATTGGCCGGATCAGCCAGCAACGCGGGCCAGCCCTCCGCCGTATCGCCGATCAGGTTGTGCATCAGCACACCGCGCGCAGCCAGCCGGGTATCGCCCAGCGGCAGGCCGCAAATCGCGCGGATGTGGTTTTCGAACTGGCTGGTCAGCGCGCCTTCGATCGTCCAGTGGCCTGAATTGTGGACCCGCGGGGCCATTTCGTTGAACACCGGGCCGTCCGGCGTGGCGAAGAATTCAAACGCCGCCACGCCGACATAGCCGAGCGCCGCCGCCACCGCTCCGGCCAGCACGCGGGCTTCATCAACTTGCTCCTGAACTTGCGGGGCGGCCGGCACGGTCGAAGTTGCCAGCACACCATGCTCGTGGACATTTTCAGCGCTGTCCCAAAATACCATCTGGCCGTCCTGACCCCGGCACAGGATCACGCTGAACTCATGGCTGAAGGCCACCAACCCTTCGTAAAGCATCGATTGCCCGCCCAGCGAAATCCCGTCCGCCGCGTGGTCGTCGGCGATCCGATACTGGCCTTTACCGTCATAGCCTTCGCGCCGGGTTTTGAGGATCCCGGGCGAGCCGATCCGGACCAGCGCCTGCTGCAGATCATCAGCGGTATCGACCGCCAGGTACGGCGCGGTGCGTCCGCCCAGCGCAGCGACAAACTGCTTTTCGTTCAGCCGGTCCTGCGCCACTTCGAGCGCGCGGCGCGGCGGGAACAGCGCGGTGCTGCCCAGCGCGGCAAGCGGCGCCACCGGGACATTCTCAAATTCGTAGGTCACCACTGCGCAGCCTGCCGCAAAGGCGGCCATCGCGGCGGCATCATCCCACGGCGCGCAGGTTTGCGCCGCGCACAGCTCGCCCGCAACGCTATCCGGTTCGGGCGAATAGACGTGGCAGCGATAGCCCAGCTGGGCGGCCGCCTGAGCCAGCATCCGCCCCAGCTGCCCGCCGCCCAGGATACCGATGGTTGCGCCCGGCGGGATCATCGTCGCCTCCAGCCCTGCATAAGCGGGCGTGATCACGAAGGCCGCTCGGCCACACCGGCGCTTTGCGCGGCGCGGTAAGCTTTCACCCGCTCGTTCAGCGCGGGGTCGCCCAGCGCCAGGATCGAGGCGGCGAGCAGGCCCGCATTGGTCGCCCCGGCCTCGCCGATCGCCAGCGTGCCGACCGGCACCCCGGCCGGCATCTGCACGATCGAGAGCAGGCTGTCCTGCCCCGACAGCGCCTTGGATTGTACCGGCACGCCCAGCACCGGCAGATGCGTCATGCTCGCCACCATGCCCGGCAAATGTGCCGCGCCGCCCGCGCCCGCGATGATCACCTTGAACCCCTGTTCAGCCGCGCCTTGGGCAAATTCCACCAGCCGCTGCGGGGTGCGGTGCGCCGAGACGATCCGCGCATCATAAGCCACGCCCAGTGCATCAAGCGCCTTGGCCGCGCATTGCATCGTCGCCCAATCGGACTGGCTACCCATCACGATTGCGACAAGGGGTGCGAGGGTGGCGGTCATCTCAACGCTCCGCCAGATAGTAACGCTCGCGCGCGGCGAGCTGCGCATCAAGTTCGTAAACAATCGGTTGCCCGGTCGGGATTTCCAGTCCGGTAATTTCCTCGTCCGAAATGCCTGACAAGTGCTTGACCAGCGCGCGCAGCGAATTGCCGTGCGCGGCGATCAGCACGGTCTGCCCGGTCCGCAGCACCGGGACAATCGCCGCCTGATAATAAGGCAGCACCCGCGCGATGGTGTCCTTCAGGCTCTCTGTCACAGGAATAGCGATCCCGGCATAGCGCGGGTCGGACTTGAGCCCGAACGCGCTGCCATCTTCCAGCACCGGGGGCGGAATATCGAAGCTGCGCCGCCACACTTTGACTTGCGCTTCGCCATGTATGGCGGTGGTCTCGGCCTTGTCCAGCCCGGTCAGCCCGCCATAATGCCGCTCGTTCAGCCGCCAGTCCTTGGTCTCGGGAATCCACAGCCGCCCGGCGGTTTCCAGCGCCAGATGCAGCGTGCGGATCGCGCGGGTCTGCAGGCTGGTGAAGGCGGCATCGGGCAACATATTTTTGGCCCGCAGCAGCGTCCCGGCGGCGCGGGCCTCGGCCTCGCCCTTGGCGGTCAGGTCAACATCCCACCACCCGGTGAACCGGTTTTCCAGATTCCACTGGCTCTGGCCGTGGCGCACGAGGATCAACTTGGGCAAGAGTGTGCTCCGGGAAAGGGCCGCAAACAGGGTTCGCCCCTAGCGGCTCTAGTTATCCTTGGGAAGCGTCTGCGCAGCCTCGCCTGCGCGGGCCTGCGCCTTGCGGCGTTTCAGGTTCTCGCGCAGCGCGGCGGCCAGGCGCTGTTCGCGCGGTGTCAGGGCGGGCTTTTCGGACATTGGTAATCCGCTTGGCCTATCGAGCCAGTCGCTTGACAAAGCAAGGCCCCCCGGCCAATAGCGCGCCCCTGCCCGCTGCGCCCCGTGCGCCCGGGCTGCTAGCGGAATGGTGTGCTGCTGTAGCTCAGTGGTAGAGCGCATCCTTGGTAAGGCTGAGGTCGGGAGTTCAATCCTCCCCAGCAGCACCATTCCGCTGATCGCAAATTTTCTGGCTAAGCTTCGGTGGCCCCGAACCGCGCGATCAGTTCGTGGCGTTCGGCGATGAAGCGCTGAGTGACCAGCGTTACCGGCGCGGCAGCGCGCCAGGTGCGGCGGGTGACGGTCAGGCATGGATCGCCCGGCGCGATCCCCAGTGCGCGGGCCAGCGCGGGGCTGGCGGCGGCGGCGGTGATGCGGTTTTCGGCCTCGGTCCACGGAACATGCGCGAGCAGCCAGGTGCCCGGCGCGGTCTGCGCCAGATCGGCGGTCAGGATGCCGGGGACTTGCGCGGTACTGATCAAGCGGTGTTCGAAGGCCAGCGGAGTGTGATCGGCGTAATGCACGCCTTCTGTTTCGAGCACCTGGCCCGGCATTTCAGGATTGCTGGAGCGGCGCTCGGCGCGGCGCAGCAGCCGCCATTCATAGGCTTGCCCGCGCGCCACCACTTCGCGCGCCAGATCGGTTATCTCCAGCACCATCGATTGCGCGCGCGGCCGCGCCACGATGGTTCCGGCGCGGCGTTTGCGCGTCACCAGACCCGCCCCGGCCAGCGCCGAGAGCGCCTTGTTCACGGTCATCCGGGCGCAGCCGTATTGCGCCATCA
>JANMBA010000087.1:0-2830 GCA_031360105.1 Novosphingobium sp. | reverse complement strand
CCGCAGCGTGGGGGTGGTCGCTAATCAGCCGACCGTGCTGGCCGGCTGCCTCGATATCAACAGCTCCAAAAAGGCCGCGCGGTTCGTGCGGTTCTGCGATGCCTTTGAAATTCCGATTCTGACCTTCGTCGACGTACCCGGCTTCCTCCCCGGCACCGCGCAGGAACTCGGCGGGATCATCAAGCACGGCGCCAAGCTGCTGTTCGCCTATGCCGAGGCGACCGTGCCCAAGATCACCGTAATCACCCGCAAGGCCTATGGCGGGGCCTATGACGTGATGGCCTCAAAGCACCTGCGCGGCGACCTCAACTACGCCTGGCCGACCGCCGAGATCGCAGTGATGGGCGCCAAAGGCGCGGTCGAGATCATCTTCCGCTCGGACATCGGCGACCCCGACAAGATCGCCGAACGCACCCGCGAATACGAGGAACGGTTCGCCAATCCGTTCGTCGCGGCGAGCATGGGGTTCATCGACGAGGTGATCCACCCACACTCAACGCGGCGGAGGATCGCGCTGGGGCTGCGAAAACTGCGGGGGAAGAGTCTTGAGAATCCGTGGAAGAAACATGACAATATTCCGCTCTAGGTTTGGATTCGCAGCGACCGCACCTTTGGGTCTCAAGCTGGTATTTTTTATCTCCTTGGCCTCAGCGGTCATTGGGATAGCTGAGTCGGGGTTGGCCGAAATTTTGGCGCATCCTTCGGCGGTTTCGGTCTTGGGTCGAGAGGTGCCAATCGTATTCCATGGCGACAAAATTGTTTACGTCTCACAATCAATCGCCTGGCATTATTCTGGTGGATTGCGTTTCTTTTTCATTGGTTGGCTTTGTGCAGCTGGCACGTTGGCCTTCGGCGGGATGGCTGGGCACCTTGAGCTTAAGGAATCGAAATGAAACTAGGCCGCCTCAATCACATCGGTGTCGCCACGCCCTCGATCGCGGACTCGATCCCATTCGGATGCAACGCTTCGCGCCAGCGGATTGCACCAAGCTCTCCTTCACATTATAATGACCTTATAATGTGAAGGAGTCCTCCGCCATGCAAACCGAACGCGTTACTTTTCTCACCAGCCGCGAGCACAAGAAGGCGCTCGATGCTTTTGCCTCCAAGCGCGGCGAAAGTGTCGGCAATGTCGTGCGTGAGGCGACTGCGCGCTACATTACGCAGCCCACCGACGAGGAAGAAGCCGAGCTTGCGGCGATCATCGCCCAAGTCGCAGAGGCCGTGCCGGAAATGCAGGCGAGCCTGCGCCGCAGTGCCAAGATGCTCGAGCAGTCGCGGGTCGATCTCGACACAAAACTTCGCGCTGCAGGTATCCGCAAATGAGCACAATTCGAGACGCGCTGGAAGGCATCAAGTCGATCATGTTGTTGCAAAACGATGTCCGCAACCTTGAGAAAGAGGTTGAGCGGCAACGCGACGGAATCGACGAACTGGGCGACGATTTCGTGGCGCTCGACAAGCGGATCGTGCGGATCGAAACGATGATCGAAATGTCCACTGGTCGTAGCGGGCAACTGCCAAGGATCGAAGGATGAAACTAGGCCGCCTCAACCACATCGGGATCGCCACACCCTCCATCGCGGACTCCATTGTGCATTACCGCGACGTGATGGGTGCGACGAAAATCCATGAACCGTTCGACCTGCCCGACCAGGGGGTGAAGGTCTGCTTCGTCGATACGCCCGGCCCAAATGACTCGGGGGACGGCGCGCTCAACGGCACCCAGATCGAACTGATCGAGCCGCTGCCCGGCAACGCCAGCATTGCCAGCTTCCTTGAGAAGAACCCGGCCGGCGGGCAGCATCACCTGTGCTACGAAGTGCCCGATATCCACGCCGCCAAGGCTGAATTCGAGGCCATGGGCAAGCGCGTGCTGGGCGAGCCCCGGATCGGCGCGCACGGCACGCTGATCTTCTTCGTCCACCCGCGTGATATGCAGGGGGTTTTGACCGAGATTATGGAAACGCCAAAGGACGACGCGCACTGGTCGAATTGATAACCCCGTCATCCTGAACTTGTTTCAGGACCCATCGTGCCGCAAGTCCGGAGCATGATGGACACATGACGGAGCCGTCTCGCTGCCTAACAGCGCTTCGGGTTGCGGGGAGAAATGGGCCCTGAAACGAGTTCAGGGTGACGAGTTGTTGGAATTTGGATTGGAGAGAATGATGGCTGAATACGAAACAATCCTGACCGAGCGCCTCGGCAATGTGCTCAAGATCACGCTCAACCGGCCCGATCGGCTCAACGCCGCCTCGATCCCGCTGGCCGAGGAACTGGGCGCAGCGTTTTACGATCTGGGCGATGCGCGCGCAGTCTTGATCACCGGCGCCGGCAAGGGCTTTTGCTCGGGCGCTGATTTGGCTGCTCGCGGCGAGGCGAGCGCGATCCAGCAGAAGGGCGGCAGCCACCGCGCGCTGCAGAACTTTTACAACCCGCTGGTCAGCCAGATCCTGCGCTGCCCGGTGCCGGTGGTAAGCGCGGTCAACGGCGCAGCCGCAGGCGTCGGCTGTTCGATCGCCTTGGCGGGGGACTTCGTGCTCGCCGCCAAGAGCGCCTATTTCCTCCAGGCTTTCGTCAACATCGGGCTGGTCCCCGATGGCGGCAGCACCTGGCTGCTCGCCCGCGCGATCGGCCGGGCCCGCGCCACCCGGATGATGATGCTGGGCGAGAAGATCGGGGCTGAGCAGGCCGAGGACTGGGGCCTGATTTACAAGGCGGTTGATGATGCGGCGCTGATGGACGAGGCGATGGCGCTGGCGACCCGGCTGTCCGAAGGGCCGACCGTTTCGTACTCAACCATGAAGGCGAACATCCAGACCGCGCT
>JANMBA010000068.1:0-13074 GCA_031360105.1 Novosphingobium sp. | reverse complement strand
ATTCAGCCAAATCTCATCCCGCTCTAGCTTTCCGGCATTCCTCAATCTTCTCCCGGTTATCGTGCATGATCCGATTACCGGTTGGGACATCCTGCCAGCGCGCGGGTGCAGCGGCTTGCAAGAGCCGTTCTCCACCGTTCCACATATTGCCACCCAGTGTTCGCGCCGCCATGCGTTCGGGCAGATGCCAGCTATCGGGCAATGCGCGAGCAATGGGGCCGGGAAGAATGGCCCATAGCAATGCCCCCGCCAACATGCCTATGCCGCTCGCTCGGATACCCGCAAGGTTGGGGTGGAATTGCTCGTGGGGATCGGCGGAAATGATTACACCCTCAAAACCAGCGGCGGCATCGCGGCCCCGTCAATATCTCTCAATACCGACAACAGTTTTCTTGCTGGCAGCGCGTCATTCACGGCAAGTGGTGGTGCCCTGACCGACAGCGCCTGCTCAGGAAACAACTGCACCGCGAGGCTCTCAGGTTTTTTGGCAGGGCCAGCAGCAAGCCATGCCGGCATCACCTACACCTTCCCGACCACGGCAAACGGAGCCGTGAACATCAACGGCGTCGCCGCCTTCACCAAAGGCCCGTGAGTTGAATTGAACGGTGTGTTTGCGACCCGAGCAGTGTTTGAAAACAGGGATTGCCGCTTGCCTTTTTGCGCAGCTATAGTTGTCTAATGGACCTCACCGCTTATGTCTTTCCTGGTTTGAGTCCACGCCTCCGTCCGGCTTCGTCTCGACGGGAGTGGATGGATTCCAGCCCTGAAAGCTTTGCCTATCGTTGTTTGCCGCTGAAGATTGCCAATGCACACGGCTGGGAAGTGCTCTCCCCTTGCGGCATCACAGCGGTATGGAATGGCGGAATTTGCCTGAGGATGTCAACATTATCGTCGATGCAGGCACCAAGCCCGAACAGGCACCCGTCGCACTTTTCGGACAGGCGACGGTTACCTTCCATATACCTGCCTTATTCCGAACGCCGCCGGGTTGGAACCTTTGGGTCAGCGGGTCACCCAATGCGGCGAAAGACGGTATCGCGCCCTTGGGCGGCGTGATCTAGACCCACTGGTCATCCTATAGCTTCACGATGAACTGGCGCTTCACTCGCGCCAACCACCCTATACGATTTGAGGAGAATGAGCCAATTGCCTTCCTCATGCCGGTGGAGCGCGGTGCTGTTGAGGGTTTCACTGCCCGGATCGCACCGATTGATGAAGCCCCCGAACTCAAGGCCGCGTTTCAAAAGTGGAGCGCGTCTCGTGACGCATTTCACGAGGAAATGCGGTTACGCCCGCCTGCCGCACCTACGGATAAATGGCAGAAGCTCTATTATCGCGGCGCGGACCCGGACGGCATCGCGCAGATCGAGGATCACCAGACCAAACTCCACATTTGTCCATTTTCTGGCGACGGGTTAGACACAGAGCAGTAATCTCGAAGGCTTGTTTAAATTTTTTAGCAGAGTGCCACAGCGTAAACATAGTGCTCATCATCATCGGGCGTGGCCCGCCAATTTACCCCGCCGGCGCAAACCGTGCCGCCAGGCGCTTCAGCCCCCCCACCACGCCGCCGAAGAATAGCCCGCCGACCACAGTCGAGATCACCAGCTCGGTCCAGTTGACATGCAGCTGCACCAGCGGCGCGGCGGCCAGCGTGACGTAGAGCATCGTCGAAGTGTTCACGATCAGCGGCAGCGCCTTTATGATATCGAGGTACAGCGCCAGGATCAGCAGCAGAATGGCTGCGGTTAGCCCGGCCCCGCCGTATTGCACCGCGCCGAACACCAAGAACCAGCCAAGCCCGATCCCGGTCACCGCGCCGATAATCGCTGCGGGCAAGCGGCTGATTTCGAGTTGCTCGTTATTGGCCCAGTACCACAGCATCATAAATCCGCCGACCAGCGAGGTGTCGGCCAGATGGAGCGCCTGCGTGCCCAGCACGATCCACGCCACGATCAGCACCAACACGATCAGCAGAATGAACAGCCCCGCGACTGGCCCTGGCGGGGCGGCGGCAACAGGTGCGGATTGGGCTGCTGGTGTATCGGTCATGCTGGATCCCCCGGATAACGCCGGTCTCAAACCGGTCTGTGCGGAGAATAAAGCGCAATCGCTGGCCGGTGTCTAGGCGCTGTTTATTCCGGGCTTATTGGCCCAGGCCAAGGAACCCGAACGAGCCGGCGTCAAGCTTCAGCTTGACCGTGGCGAATACCCCCTGATCGGTGCTGCGCGCGGCTGAGAAATCAGCGTCGCGGTAGCCGCTGAAGTTATAGCCCAGCATCAGCAGCACATCCTTGGTCGGTGACAGGCCGATTTGCGGCCCATATGAGAAATTGGTAGTTTGATCGGTCAGGTTGTGGCGGGCCGAACCGACCGCACCGAATTCGAAGTGATCGCCCAGGCCGTAGCGCAAATCGAGCCCACCGATCAGCGTGGTGCTGGCCAGGTCCAGACCTTCCAGACTATCGAAATTGTGCCGCGCCGCGAGGAAAAATCCGACATTGCTGCGCTGCACGTACTGGCCATTCTGCGTACTATGGGGGGTCCAATCGCCTGAAATACTGGCAATCAAGCGGTCCGAGCGACCATCGCCGTTAACGGTCAAGGCGGTGCGGCCAGCCGGGCCGGCTTCGCCTTCAACTGCGCCGCGGATCCGGTCCGAGCGATACTGGAGCTTGATCAGGAAGGCGAAGTTGGAGCCAGCCGGGCGAAACGCGGCAGCGAGCGAGCCGTCATAGACCTCGCTCGAAGCGCCGCCCACGGCATTAGCGCGGGTCCAGGTAAACCCGGTGCCGAGTGTGGCCCCGTCGCCCAATTGCCGGATCGCGCCGAAGATCACGCCGCGGCGATTGGCAAATTGGCCATCGCGCCATTCGCCGCGTCCGGTCGCGCTCCATTGCCCGGCATGCCAAGCCCCGCCAAAGGTCAAGGCGGTGAAATCTTCGCTGATGCTGCCGCTATCGCTAATCGTGCCGCCGCTGGAGGCCGGGTGCGCCGGATTGATCAATTTGGCAGAATCAACTCCGCCCAGGGTTTTGCTCGAATCGAGCGTGGCATCGAGCGTCAGATTTTTGGTCACCGGGACCGATTGCGACAGACCGAACGCGGCAAAGCTGCGCTTGCCATTTTCGCTGACGTTCTGCTGGCCCAACGCCGAGACGATCCGCGCACCGGCCCACGGCGCGACTTCAATCCCGATCCGCGCAGTACGCGCATCGATCCGGTCGCCTTGCGCGATTTCGTAAGTGCCGACCAGTTTGATATCCGAGGTAACGGCATAGCGGGCCGAGAAACGGTGCCGCTCGGGCAAGTCGATCGAGGCACCTTTGCCGATCGCAAAGCTGGTGGCGGCGCTTAGTTCAAGCTTGTTGCCCAAAAATTTCCGCGAAACCGATGCTTCGATCACATCGGAATGCGCCGAGGTGCCATCGGCCAACCGATCAGCGAAGTGCGCAAAGCCCAGTCGCGCGTCACCCTTGGCGGTGTGCCAGGCCAATCCGGTTTGCACCGCCACGCGGCGCGTGCCGTCGGTTAAACTGTCGTCGATCCAGCCGCTGGTCACTACCGACAAGTCGGGCGTGATCCGCACGCGGGCATCCAGCCCAATCTTGCGGCGGCCTTGTTCAGCGCCATTGGTCTGGCCAAGCCCGAACTGCGCATCGGCAGATCGGACATAGCCCAGCAAATCAACTTTGCCCGAATGATGCTCGGCCTCAACCAAGAACGCGGTGGCATCTTCGCCATCGTGCTGGCTGACCGCGACTTCGGCCCGCACTTCGGTACTCGCCCCCAGCCGCGTTTTGACATCGACCGCGAGCAGATTGGTGCGCGTCGCGTTGCCGCCGTTGGCGCTGGTATCGCTGATCGCCGTCGCCCCGACCCGCAGGTTGCCCCCGGCGGTGGTCAAATCGGCCCGGACCCCGGCGTTCCATTGGCCGCCCCGAGCAGTTTCATCGAGCTCGTAATCGATCACGATGAATTGCGGGTTCAGATCGGCATCGCGGCTGAGGATCGGTTCCTTGAAGCTGATCGTGCCCGAGAGCAGATCGACATCGTAATCGACAAACCGGGTCAACGCGCGGCGCGTGACGATCACTTCGCTGCGGAACCGGTCGCGCACTTCGATGCTGACCACTTCGCTGCCGGTGATAATCGCGCGGCTGGACAGCCGGTACGGCCCGGAAATGCCGCCGCCCTGGAACTCATCGCGGCGATGGGTCGAGGCGATCTTGGCGGCGAAGCCTTGAACGTGGATCCCGCCGGTATTGACCTCGCCCTTGAAACCGGTGGCTGTGCGCTGATAACGCCCGAGCTGCGTCTGATCGAAGCCGGTGTCAAAATCGCCATAGATTGCATAAAAATTGGCGGTTTCGATCCGCACATACAGCTTTTCGCGGCTGGCCGCGTCGGTTCGGCGATCCGATCCATCAGCAAACACGGTGTAATAGGCGCGCGGATCAATCGTCCCGAGCAGCACTTGATCGTCGCGCTGTTTGGCGCTGTCGTAGCTCGCGGTCAGCAGGACTTTGCCCAGCACCCGGCCTTTGGCATAAAACGCGGTGCGCGCGTGATCGCCAAGGTCGCTATCGAGCCGTCCGGTGCGTTCCATATTGTCCGCAATTGACCGCGAACCGATCGCGCCTTCGACCAGGCCGACCAAAGTCCACGGCTGATCACCGGGGATTACCCAGGCATCAAGGTCTTGGCGGCGGCGCTGCTGATCATCACTGAAGTTGAATGTCAGGTGCAGTTTGCCGCTGACCATTGTGGGCGCAAGCTCGACATAAGCGATGCCGTCATCACCTTTCACGGTCCAGCGCGGTGCCTGACGGCCCAGTCCGCTAAGCTGGCGCTGTTGCAGCGCGTCGATCGCCTCGGCGCTTTCGTAGGGTGCGGATAGCCCGAATTCGCCGGACAGACCGGCATGAACCGGGCGGCCGTTGTGATCGAGGATCCGCAGAGCCAGCACCGGGCGGGTGGACCCATCGGCAATCAGACGGCTGGCGGCGGGCAGCAGTTCGGCCCGCGCCGGTGTGGCGGAGAAGATCACGTTGCGGGTCAGGCGGGTAAGCTCTTTGCCCTGATCGTCGCGCACTATGGCGATCAAATGCGTGGTTTCGCCGTCGAGCGGAATACCCCGCCAAATGCTGACGGCGTAGGTTCCGCCGGGTGCCGCGCGCTGGCCATCGAAGCTCAGCTTCTCAGCCGGTTTGCCATTGATCAGCAGATCGATCTTTTGATCGGCGCGGTGGCGCACCACTACGCGGATGGCGGACGCGCGCGGATTGTGATCGAGTGATGGGAACAAAAAGTCCGTCGGGCCATCGCCCAGCGCCAGCCAGTCGGTGTCTGCCCCAGCCGCAGCGCGGCCAGCGTCTTGATCGAGCGTCGCCGCACCAGCAGATGCTCCGTCACCGGTGATCGTCGCCGGTTTAGCGGCAGCGCGATTGAACGTTGCGACCGCATCAGCGGGCAACTCGGCGCCAAAGTCCGCCACCACCAAACTGCCGCCCTGCCCCGTAATAAAGCGCGAGGCCGCGCTCCCGGCGCTGCGGGTTGAATGCGTGCAATCGGCAAAAACTCCGCCTTTGGGCAAGGTTGCTGGCTGGGCCTGGACCACATGACTGCCCGGAACCACTCCGTTAAAATGATAGCGGCCCTCGGCGTCGGTAATTGCAAAGCTGCCGTCTTCCATCACCAGTCGGACGCCCGGGATACCGCCATGCTGCGCATCGACAGCACAGCCGCCGTAGCTGACACGCCCGATAATCGTCATCCGTGCTGCCAAGTCGTTGCGTTCAATCCGCAGCGTTGCCCCGGTGCTGGCCGAAATGCCGCGCGAATCGGTGGCGGTGACTCGGTTGACGGCTTGTCCGGCGGGCGCATCGGCGCGCACTGTCATCGCATAGCTGATCGTACGGCTGTCTCCGGCGGCAATATCGCCCAGCTGCAAAGTCAAACTGCTGCCATCGGGGGCGATTTCAACCGCGCCCGGTGCCGCTATCCCATCAACCCGCACCGTATCGCGCCGCAGCCGCAGCAACGGCGAAGGCGTATCGACCAGCGTCACAGCGCGCTTGAGGTTGAGCGGATCGGGGTTGGCGACGGTCACGGTGTAAAACACCACGTCGCCTGGCAGCGCGGTCGGGCGCGAGGCGGTCTTGGTCAGCGATACCGAAACCGCAGGATGATCGAGCGGAATATCGATTCGTACAGGCGCAGGACTGCTTAGCGTCAGCGGGCCGCCAAACGAAGCGGGCGCGATCGTCAGCGGCTGGCCATCGGGGCGGCGCAGCGGCGCAAGCTGTGCGGCGGTGGCTACCGATGGCGCAGTGTAGGGCGCTGGCGGCACGATCACCAAGCGATACTGACCCAGAGCGGCTAGCGGGAAGCGGTATTCGCCCGGTGCCATCGGATAGACATTGCCCGCCGCATCGGTAACGCTTTGCCCGGAAATGACGGTCGATGGCCACGGTGTCACCCCGTCGTCGGCAAATACCCGCGCCGGGACGCCGGTCAGCGCATCGACCAAGGTTACCCGCGCGCCAGTGATCGGCGCACCGGTTTCGCTGTCGAACACCAGGCCATACGGGTCGGCCAGGACGGTGACCTGCGCAGTGGCGACGACGGTGGGCGAACCCGGCTGCGTGGCGGAAATGGAAATGCGGTCGCCGCCGATCACGCTGAGCCGGCAATCGCCCGACACGCCGCGCGGCGGGCTGGTGACGGTTTGAACCGCGCCGACAAACACGCCGCTATTCGCGGCCGTTTCAAAGATGGTCAGCATTTCAAGATCGCCCGATGCGCTTGAAATAGTGGTGACCAAGCTGTCGATCGCACCCGGATTGGTATTGGCAGCAGGGTCGGATATTTGAAAATACAGCACGCTGCCGGATTGCAACACAGTCGCCGGATTAACTGTCGCGAAGGGGTTACTGGCACCGGTCCCGCCGGGCAGGATCAGCGGATTGCCAGCGCAAGTCGGCGCTGTGATCGGCAATTGCTGGCCCGAGGCGCTGCTGGTAAATGTCTGGATGGCAACGACCGGCTGGTTGACGCTGAAGGTCACCGCGTTCGACTGGACCGAAAAATTGCTGCTGCCCTGCGACCATTGCGCTGCCGCCACATTGGTGATCATCTGCGCCTGCGCAGCAGGCAGGCCGATCAGCAGCGCGGTGAGCGCGGTGATCAGAAGACCTAGCTGTTTGAGCACGCCCATCGACCCTTGGGTGTAGCGGTGGCTGGGCAGCCTGCCGTGAGGCACGTCGCCCAGCCGCCTACTCAGTTAATCGTCGCGCGGAAGCGCAGCGTTTTTGTTTCGGAGGCAGCAACGCTCGACAGCGTTCCACTGACCGTGCCGGAGCTGAAGGCCCCGCCAGCGCTGCCATCGGTGTTGCACACGCCGGTGGTCACAGTGCCATTCAGGAAGATCCCGTAGGCCGAATTGTACGTGACCGTGGTCGGCAGCGGATCCGAAATGGCCACGCTGGTCGCCGTTGCGCTGCCCGAAGCATTCGCTACCACGATGCAATACTCAATGGTGGCACCCGGGATCGCTTTGGGGAAACTTGTGCCGTTCAGCGGATCGGAAATGATCGTGCTGAGCTTCGACACCGTTAGCGCCGCCGCTGAGACTGTGTAATCGTCTTTGGCGGAAAAATCAGCATTGCGCACTGCGTCGGTCGAACCCGCGCCGTCGGCGAACACGGTATCCATGCCGGCGGTGTTGGCGGTAGTCGTTTCGGTCAGCGCAATGCCTTGACTGGTCGCCCCGCCACCTTCGCGGCCAGTGGCGGTCAGCGTAACCGCTGCGACCGCGCCAGTGGTCAGGCTGAGCGGTACATCGGCCACGACGTAGACTGTCTTGCTGCCATCGGCTGGCAGCTCGTCAAGGTAGGTGATCAGCGTATCGCCAGCATCAAAGCCTGCGGTCACCCCCGATTCCAGATAAATTTTGACGTTGGAGACATCGAAGGTGTCGGTGTTGGCATGGGCTCCGGCACCGGCGACTTGCTGCGCCACTGTCAGTGCAAAGTCGAGCGTCGCGTTGGACGTGTTGGTTACGGTGAAAGTGGTCACCGCAGCAGTCTGTCCCGGCGAAACCTGCGTGGTCGTGGTCCCGAGCTCGGCCACCGTCAGGTTGACCTTGCGGTCAACCGTGAACGTGTTCGACGCGCCGGTTGCGGTCTGTGCCAGGCCGCCGACCTGATAGTTTACCGACACTGTGTTGGTGATAGTCGATCCTGCGGCAGTTCCCGCAGCCAAGGCTGGACTTGCGCCAAGCGCGGTCAGTGCAATCGCGCTTGCCGCCCCCAGCAATTTTCTGTTATTGGTCATTTGCGTACCCTTATTGTTGTATTTGTCGGGTAGCTTGCCCCCCGACTTCGATAGATTTCAGTGCTCTTCGGTGGGCCCGTGGATCAGCGAACAATGCCGCGATAGGTCAGCGTCCCGGTTGCCCCGGGGGCCAGTACCGGCAAGGTCCAGCGGACGTGCGTGACATCGCTGCTGAGTGCGGGCCGTTTGGCACCGCCTGGTCCAGCAACGGTCAGGCTCACCAGTTTGCCCCACACTTTTCCGCCATCGACCGACACTTCGGCTTGCGCCACGCCGCCCGGTGCCAGCATCACGCCGACCGGGATCGGGTTGGTCACAACGAAATTGTTGACCGCGATAGCCCCGATGTTGCGGTACGCGGTCGCGAAGACCAGCCTATCCCCCGGCACGACCACTGTTGGTTCTACCATCACGTGCTTTTCTCGGCCTTGCTCGACGATGACCTTGTCCAGCTTAACGTTGCCTTTGAGCTCGATCGGCTGCGCTGCTGCCGCCGCCTGAGCGTGTGCGAGTGGTGCCACCAGCGTGACCAGCAGGCCCGAAACGGTAGCAATCCAGAACTTGTTCATGGCCTGCGTCCTCAATTGATCTTGACGTTGAACTTGACGGTTTTGCTGGTTCCACCCGCAACTGTGCCCAGATTGACATCGACACCGCTGGCCGAAGCCTGACCAGCATCGATATCAGTCGCGTCGGTGAGCGGTGCAGCATCCAGCGTCAGCGTGCCGGCTTGGTACGTAGTTCCGGTCGGGATAATGTCGATGATGTGCACCGCGCTGGCTTGACCAGTTCCGCTGACGGCGGCGGTCAACGTATAGGTCACAACTGCTCCGGGAACTGGCTGCGAACCGCCGAACGGATCAGCAATGACCGCTGACTTGGCCAACGCGACGGTCGCCAGACTGGCAACAAGCCTATCGTTCGCGTTGCTGCTGGCAGTAGATGCACCCACCACCGCATCACCGCCGCCGTCGCCCTGCCCGGCAAACACCGTTCCAGCGGTGCCGGTGCCGGTCACAGCATCAGCGGTGAGCCGCACTTGGCTGGTTTGGCCGTCAGTGGCGCCTGCTGGCAGACTGACGATCACAAAGACCTTGAGCGAGCCATCGGCTGCTATCAAAGGGGTAGGCGCGCCCGGGGCCAGAACTTGATCGACGCCGGGTTCGTAGATGCCGTTGCCGTTATCCACCACGACCGACTGCACCGTGGCATCAAAGCCATTGCCGGCCACTGCGGGGTTGACTGTGACGTTGAACGCTTCGGAACCGTTGCCCGTGTTGGTGATCGAATATTCCAGCACGACGTTGCCAGCGCCAGCGGTGGCCGGGGTGGTTGTCAGTCCGGCGACCGCAACATTGAGCAGCTCGTCGACCTTGATTGAAACCGTGTTCGAAGACACCGTCCCACTGGCCGAACCCGAAGTGTAAGTGGCCGAAGCCGTGTTCTGGATCAGTGTTCCGGCGGTGACGCCAGTTGCGTGGGCGGCACCAGGAGCGACTACCGCGCTCAGGGTGACCAATGCGAAAGTGCGGGCTGCGAGCCGGCTGGTGAGTTGCTTTGTCATTCGATTGCAATACCGTTTGAAGGTTAACAAACCGACAAAATGGCAGTGCTTTTACGGGCATGATTTGAAGGGAAATTGGTAACGATTTGGACTATTTCAACGCGACGGCTCAGGTGCGGAATCCCGCCACTGCTAACGATTGCAGGAGCGTTTCAAAATACTGAAATTGTTAGATTTTGATGGGTCCAAAACGACCCCCGCGAACTAGTTAACGTTACCGCGGAATTTGACTGCGAAGCCACCGCCTGCGGTAAGCGTGCTGGCCGTCGCAGTCAGGGTGGCTCCGCTGATTGCAGCACCAAACGGATCGGTCTCATCGGCGCCAATATTATTGTCATCTTCGGCGGTGGTCGCGCTTGCGCAGCTGGTCCCTGAAGTGATCGTTCC
Organism: Novosphingobium sp.; assembly: GCA_031360105.1. Classification (GTDB taxonomy): domain Bacteria; phylum Pseudomonadota; class Alphaproteobacteria; order Sphingomonadales; family Sphingomonadaceae; genus Novosphingobium. The sequence goes on along the minus strand of JANMBA010000068.1, from coordinate 2,786 downwards.
AGCGGCGTAGGTATAGTTTGACGGCATGGTGTCGCTAGCCGCAATGTTGCTCAGGGTGGCCGAGCCTGTGTTCGAAACGAGGATGCAGTATTCCATCACCGCACCCGGGATCGCCTTGGGATTGGTCGTGCCGTTGACCGGATCGGAGATGACGCTGCTGACTTTGGTCACGGCGATGTTGGCAACGGCTTTGCACATCGTGATGTCGTGCAGTGCGATGCCCTGCTGGCCCGGATCTGCCGGAGCATAGCTGTGGTCGCCGTAAGCGATCGAGATCTTATCGACCGGGCCAGTGAAAGTCACCACCACGTTGCCGTTCGCCTGATTGTCGTTAGACACCGCATCGCCATAAGCGGAATTGCCGTTGACAAAATTGGCAGAACCATTCGTCAAGATCGGCGTCACCAGCATGCCGCCAAGCGAACCCGTCACGGTTACTTTGTCGGCAAACTGGTTGGCGTTGAAATCAACGTCGAAAATCGTGAATTGGAGCCCGTTGACTGCGGAACTGAGCGTGATCGTGGTGTTGACCGTCGCGTTCTGGCTGGTCAAGTCGACCAGCAGCGCAAGCGATTGCTGCGGCGTTCCCAGCCCGCCGGTCAATGCGTTCTGCTTGGCCGGGGACTGCCCGCCATAGGTCGCGTTGTTTAGGAAGACCCCGTTGGTGTTGGTAATCGCGAAGCCGATCGTGCCAAGGCCGGCCAGGGTATAGCTGTTACCAGTGGCACCGGCGGTCCAGGCCTGGGTATCCCAATCGAATATTACCGAACCCGCACTGCAAGTCAGCGTCGGGGCGAAGCCGGCCGAGCGGCTGACTGTCACAGTGAAGGTTGTAGCGGCGTAATCGTCTTCTGTGGTTACGCCATTATTGGGAGTCGAATCGGGGTCTGGGGCCGAACTTGCAGTAATCTCGGCGATGTTGGTAACGGTCACCCCGTTGCCCGCTGCAACCGCCGCGTTGATGGTCAGGGTCGCGCTCTGGCCCGGGGCAAGCGAGCCCACCGCCCAATCGCCAGTTGAACTGTTGTAAGTGCCGGTTCCTGACGAGCTTACGAATGTTGCTCCACTGGGCAGCAGATCGCGCACCATGATCGCGCTCGCAGTTTGCGTCGAGCTCGTGCTGTTGGTGACAGTCAACGTGTAGCTGATCGACGCAAGATCGTTGGGTGCGCTGGAACTCACGCTTTGGCTAAGCGACAAGTCGGCGGTCAGTATCGTGGTTAGGTACAAGTCGGCCTGCTGGAAGATGCCGTCATCCTGCGGGGCGGCATCGCAGACCTCGATCGTCCAGGTCCCAGCCGCGTTCTGCCCATTGAAAGCTGCCAGGGCGCTGCTCGGGGTCAAAGTCCTGTTGTAGGGGGGGACTGCGGTAATCGTATCGTTGGCGGTGTAGCCCGACACTGCAGTGCCCGCTTGGTCATCGAGCAAGGCGTTGAAGTTATCGCCGCCGCCGCCGACCCGGTTGACCACGGTGACCCGGGTCCCGGCAGGCGATACCAGCGTAATCACCAGATCGCCGCGATAGGTATGTGCCATTAGCACGCCAATGTTCACATCGCTGACGGTCTGGCTGGTGCCGACGGTAAAGGTGCGCTTGAGCGGATTGCTGCACGGCGTTGCGGTATCGCTGACGGTACCGGTTGTGGTGGTGGTATAGCGGGCGACAGTCTGAGCGTGTGCCGGGACCGCCAGAATCAGGCAGCTCCACACCAGCATGGCCAGACAGGCTGCGACGCGGCGAACCGACGGCAGCACTTCAGCGACTATTTTGTATAACGACCCCATTGGGATTTGCACTGACGCTAATTGGTAAACCACCCATTAAGCGTGATGTCCGGTGGATTTAAGCGTTTGTCTTACAAAGAAAATAAATTACGCATTTATGCAATCGTTTGCGTAAATCGCTGTCCCAGCAATTCAAATATGAATCGCACGGCCATAAGCGGCCAGCACAGACTCGTGCATCATCTCGCTCAGCGTCGGGTGCGCGAACACTGTCTGCGTCAGCTCGGCTTCGGTAGTTTCCAAAGTTTTGCCGACCACATAGCCCTGGATCAGTTCGGTCACCTCCGCGCCGATCATATGCGCGCCGAGCAGCTCGCCAGTTTTGGCATCGAACACCGTCTTGATGAAGCCTTCGGCTTCGCCCAGCGCAATCGCTTTGCCGTTGCCGATAAACGGGAAGCTGCCGACCTTGATGCTATATCCCGTTTCTTTGGCCTTGGCCTCGGTCAGTCCGACGCTGGCGATTTGCGGGTGGCAATAAGTGCATCCCGGGATGTTGCGCTTGTCCATCGCGTGCGGATGAACGTCCGCGTTGCCCAGCGCCTGCGCGATGGCTTCGGCAGCAGTAACGCCTTCATGGCTGGCCTTGTGCGCGAGCCATGGGCCGGGGGTTACATCGCCGATTGCCCAGACGCCGGGAACGTTGGTGCGGCCCATCGCGTCGATCGCGATAATCCCGCGTTCGGCCTTGATCCCTAGCGTTTCGAGGCCAATATTCTCGGTGTTGGGGGCAATCCCGACCGCGACGATCACATGGCTGAACTCGCTCTCGGCCACCTTACCGTCGGCGGTCTTGATCTTGGCCTTCACGCCCTTGTCCGACACCGCGAGGCTTTCGACTCCGGCCTTGGTCAGAATCGTCATGCCCTGCTTCTTGAGCGCCTTTTCGAGGAAGACGGAAATATCGGTGTCTTCAACCGGGACGATCCTGTCGAGCATCTCGACCACGGTAACTTCGCTGCCCATATCGTTGTAGAAACTGGCAAATTCTATTCCGATCG
>JANMBA010000055.1:0-19974 GCA_031360105.1 Novosphingobium sp. | reverse complement strand
TGCCCGCCGGTTTGGCGGCACCCGGTACAAATCCGGTTACCACCAACTTTGCTTACCGCGCGCGGCTGATCGCGCTGCGAACTACGCTGGTCAACGCGCTCCACGACGCTTAGATCGGTTCCTCACCAAGGCGAGGATTTCCGATGCAGCATAGTTATGACGCCGATCTGGCGCTGTTCATCAATGGCAGCTGGAAGATCGGCGAAGGCCGCGACTTGTTCCCGGTGGTCGATCCGGCCAGCGGCGCCACGATTGGCGAAGTGCCCATGGCCAGCGCGGCCGATCTGGACGAAGCGCTGGACGCCGCAGACAAGGGCTTCACACTGTGGCGCGCGGCTCCCCCCGAACAGCGCGGCGCGGTGCTTAAGAAAGCTGCGGCGTTGCTGCGCGAACGGGCCGAGCCGATCGCCCGGTTGCTGACGCTGGAGCAGGGCAAGCCGCTGGCCGAAGCCCGTGCCGAAGTGCTGAGCAGTGCGCAATATTTCGAATGGTGCGGTGAAGAAGCCACCCGCATTTACGGGCGCACCCTGATGCGCCCCACCGGCCAGCGCGCGCTGGTAACGCGCCAGCCAATCGGGCCGGTCGCGGCATTCAGCCCGTGGAACTTTCCGGTCTATCTGATGGCCAAAAAGCTCGGGCAGGCGCTTGCCGTGGGCTGTTCGGTGGTGGCCAAACCGCCCGAAGAAACGCCCGGCTGCACCGGCGCGCTGATGCGATGTCTGGCCGATGCGGGGCTGCCTGCCGGAGTGGCGCAACTGGTTCACGGAGTGCCCGATGCCGTCAGCCGGCACCTGCTGGCCTCGCCCGTCATCCGCAAGGTCAGCTTTACCGGCTCGGTTCCGGTTGGGCGGCACCTGATGCGGCTGGCCGCCGATGGGCTCAAGCGGGTGACGATGGAACTGGGCGGTCACGCCCCGGTGCTGGTGTTCGCCGACTGTGATCTGGACAAGACGCTTGATCTGGTGGTCACGCAGAAATTCCGCAACGCCGGGCAAGTCTGCGTTTCACCCACGCGGTTTTATGTGCAGGAGCCAATTTACGACCGGTTTGTCGCGGGTTTTGCGCAGCGCGCCAAAGCGGTCACGACCGGCCATGGGCTGGCGGCTGAGACCCGCATGGGGCCGCTCGCTAATGCGCGGCGGCCTGGCGCGATCGCGGCGCTGGTGGACGATGCGGCGGCCAAGGGCGCGCGCGTGCTGGCCGGCGGGCACCGCGGCGCGGATGGGTTCTTTTTTGAGCCGACGTTGCTGGCCGATGTGCCTGATGCGGCTGACATCATGTCGAATGAGCCGTTCGGGCCAGTCGCGGTCACTGCACCGTTCAGCACGCTTGATGATGCGGTGGAGAAAGCCAATCGTCTGCCATTCGGACTGGCGGCGTTCGCCTTCACCGAAGGGCTGCGCACCGCCAATCTGCTCGGCGATGCCATCGAAGCGGGCATGGTCGGGATCAACACCTTCGCGATCAGCACGCCCGACGCGCCGTTCGGCGGGGTCAAGGATTCGGGCTTTGGCAGCGAAGGCGGGCTGGAAGGGATGGACGGCTATCTGGTGACCAAAGCCATTCACATGGCTTAGAGCGCCGCCGGCCCCAACGCAGGATCAAGATCGCGCGGGCGCATCAGGTGGATCAGCCGCGCGCAGCCATCTTTAAGCTCGCTCCAGTGGTTGATCGCCAGCTCGAGCACGGCGAAACTGGCAGTCGGGAATTTAATCTCGACGCTGTCGCGCAGCGGGCTGGTGCCATTGTCGGGCACCAGATCGAAGATGACATCTTCCAGCCCGGGGTTGTGTCCGACCATCAGCACCGCCCCCTGCGCGTCATTCTGCTCGCGCAGCAGGTCGATCAGCGTGACACTGCTGGCCAGGTAAATCCGCCGATCCCACTGCACCGCCACCGGCTGCCCCGCCGCCTGACAGGCGATCTCGATCGTTTCGGCGCAGCGGATCGCGGGTGAGGCGATCATCCGGTCCCAGCGTTGTCCGTGGTCGCGCACGTGCAGGCCCATCAGCGCCGCCCCGGTGCGGCCGCGCGGGTTGAGCGGGCGATCAAAATCGCGGGCACGCGGATCTTGCCAATCGGATTTGGCATGACGGAACAGACCAAGGGTTTTCACGAAGGAGCCTCACGCTGGGCCGGGGCCGGAGCAGGCAGCTGTGAAACACCGGCAGCGACGCGTTGTAAAGCCTCGTCGAGCGTCAGCCGGGTGATGCGGGTGCCAGGCGGGAAGGCGGACAGTAGCCGGCTGGGGAATGCGGCCGAGAGCACCACGAACATGCCATGATCGGCGCGGGTGCGGATCAGCCGCCCGAACGCCTGCGCCAGCCGCGCGCGGATGATCCGGTCATCGTGCGCGCCGCCACCGCCCGCCAGCCGCCGCGCGCGGTGCAGGATCGACGGCTTGGGCCACGGCACTTGCTCCATCACCACCAGCCGCAGCGAATGGCCGGGCACATCCACCCCGTCGCGCAAGGCATCGGTGCCCAGCAACGAGGCGCGCGGATCGTCGCGGAAAATGTCCACCAAGGTTCCGGTGTCAATCGGATCGACATGCTGGGCGTAGAGCGGCAAGCCGGTCCGGGCCAATCGGTCAGCAATCCGCCCGTGCACCGCGCGCAGCCGCCGGATTGCAGTGAACAGCCCCAGCACGCCGCCGCCCGCCGCCTCAATCAGCCGCGCATAGCCTCCGGCCAGCGCCGCCATATCGCCCTTGGCCACATCGGTCACGATCAGTACTTCGGCCTGCGCGGCGTAATCGAACGGGCTGTCGAAGCTCGACAAGCGGGGGGCGAGGCCCAGCACCGGCGCGCCGCTGCGCACCACCGCGCTGTCCCAATCGGCCCCATCCTTCAGCGTCGCCGAAGTCAGCATCACGCCGTGCGCACCTTGCAGCACCACTTTGGCAAACGGCTTCATCGGATCGAGCCAGCGGCGGTGCAACCCGACATCAAATTCCCGCGCCTCGGCCCGGTCGAGCGCCAGCCAATCGACGAATTCGGGATCAGCCGGACCGCCCAGCCGGTCAAGCATCGCCTCCCACGCCGCCAGCAGATCGATCCGCCACGCCAGCGAATGTCCTGCGCCTTCGATTCTTGCGCGGCCAGTTCCGTCAAGCCAATCGGGCGGTTCGGCCAAGATCGCCTCAAGCCGCCCGCTCAGCCTGATCAGCGGGCCGCGTAGTTCGGCCAGCGCGGCCTGCGCCGCTCCGGCCAGTTCGATGATCGGGCCATCAAGCTGCGCTGCTTCGGTCTCCAGCCCATACCCGCCGTCCTGGCCGCCGCTTTCATCGCGCGCATAAATCAGCGCGCGGACCGCCGCGAGCAGTGCTTCCAGCGGGCCAAGGGGCGTATTTTCATGCAAGCGCTGCAACCAGCCATCGCCGGGCAGCGCCTCAGCCGCGTGGCGCGCCGCAGTGATCGCTTTGCCTCCGGCCTCGTCGTAGCTCGCCAGATCGGCGAGCCGCGCGGCCAGCCCCCGGCGGCGGCCCTTTGCGCCGCGCTCGGGCCCGATCACCCAGCGCCGCAGTTCGATCGTCTCGCTGCCGGTCAGCGCGGCGGCAAAAGTCGAATCCGCCGCTTCGAATACGTGATGGCCCTCGTCGAACACGATTCGGCCGGGGCGCTGGGCGGCGTCGCGGCCCCGCGCCGCGTTGACCATCACCAGCGCGTGATTGGCGATGACCAGATCGGCTTGCGCGGCGGCCCGGCTGGCGCGTTCGATGAAGCATTTGCGATAATGCGGGCAGCCGGCATAGACGCATTCACCGCGCCGGTCGGTCAGCGCCGCCACTCCGCGCTGGCGGAACAACGTGGCGAGCCAGCCGGGCAAGTCGCCGCCGATCATGTCGCCGTCCTGACTGTAAGCTGCCCAGCGCGCGACTAGCTGCGCCAAGATCGCCGCGCGGCCGGTGAACCCGCCTTGCAGCGCATCCTCCAGATTGAGCAGGCACAGGTAATTTTCACGCCCCTTGCGCACCACCACCGGGGCCGAGCCATCGGCGCGGCGCGGCGGCCAGGCGCGGCGGCTTTCATTGCGCAACTGGCGCTGCAACGCCTTGGTATAGGTTGAAACCCAGACGGTGCCTTGCGCGCTCTGCGCCCACAACGAAGCCGGGGCGAGGTAGCCCAGCGTTTTGCCGATCCCGGTTCCGGCCTGCGCCAACAGCAGGTGCGGTTGATCGCGCGCGGTGCGCGGCGCGAACACGTGCGCGGCTTCCTCGGCATAGCTGACTTGCGCCGGGCGGCTTTCAGCGCTGTGCCCGGTCAGCTCGGCCAGGCGCGCGGCCACTGCTGCCGGGTTGAGGGTGATCTGGGCAGGCTGAGGCCGCTCGGGCGCTTCGTCCCATTCGGGCAGCCGTGCGAACAGCCAGCGTTCGGCACTGGCCGGCAGCGTAATTCGCGCGGCGAGCAGCGGTGCCCACGACCAGCGCAGCTTGGTTAGCGCTTGCAGTGATGTCCACGCGCCCTCGCGCGCGCTCCAGGCCGGTGCAGCGCACTGGCTCAGCAGCGCTTCGGCGGCCTGTTGCAGTAACAGCGGCACCGCGTCATCGCTGGCGGGCTCGGGCAGGTCGAGCACATGCGCCAGTCCCTTTGGGGTCGGGACCATAAACCGCGCCGGGTGGACGAACGCGAACAGCTCGAGCAGATCCAGCCCCGAGAGATCGGGATAGCCCAAGCGGGTCGCCACCAACGGCGCATTGAGCATCAGCAGCGCGGTGTCTGCGGCGGCGACAATCGCGTCACCCTTGCTCACCGTGCGGGCATCACCAGTGCCGCCGCGCAGCCAGCAACCGCCATGGCTGGCGTGCAGCGCGGGAAGAGGAAGGGCGTCGCTCACTCACCAGCGATAGAACGGAACTGGAACGAAGCGCAAGCGCGACCGCTGGCAATTGGCTTAACGCCGGAACATGCGTTCCCACCAAGTCAGATCGGCTTCCAGCGGGCGGATCCGGCCATACGTGCGCAGCCGCAGCGATGGGTCCATCGATTGGCGCTGCGGCGCCAGCGCGGCGCGCTGCGCGGGGGGATATTCTTGCGGTTTCACATCAGCCTCCTGTTGCAGCTTTGCCCATCAGTTAAATTCGCCGCGCGGTGATTGGTTCCCCGGATCAAGCGGGTGCAATGCAGTTGACCCGCTAGTGCCGCTCGGCCAGCTTCCGAGCCATGCCCAATCCCGATTCCCGAGCCGCGCTAATTGATCGCTTGCCCAAGGCCGAATTGCATCTCCATATCGAAGGGTCGCTGGAACCGGAGCTGTTGTTTGAACTGGCGCAGCGAAATTCGGTGGCGATCCCGTTTGCCACGGTCGAAGCGGTTCGCGCGGCGTACAATTTCTCCAACCTTCAGAAGTTCCTTGATATTTATTATCAAGGCATGGCGGTTCTGCTGACCGAACAGGACTTTTTTGACCTAACTTGGGCCTATCTTGAACGCGCCAAAGCTGACCAAGTTCGCCATGTTGAGATCTTTTTTGACCCCCAAGGGCACACCGCCCGCGGGGTCAAATTTGAGACGGTGCTGAACGGGGTTGAGCGCGCGCTCAAGCAGGGCGAGGCGCAACACGGCATCAGCTACCGGCTGATCATGTGTTTCTTGCGCCACTTGAGTGAAGAGGATGCGTTTGCGACGCTGGCGCAGGCCGAGCCGCACTTGCCGCGCATCCACGGGGTCGGGCTCGATTCGTCCGAACTGGGTCACCCGCCCAGCAAATTCACGCGGGTGTTTGCACTCGCCCGCGAACTCGGCCTGCACGTCACCGCCCATGCCGGTGAGGAAGGCCCGCCCGAATATGTGTGGGAGGCGCTCGACTTGCTTAAGGTCGAGCGGATCGATCACGGCAACCGCGCACTGGAAGATTCCGCGTTGATCAAGCGGATCGCCGCTGAACAGCTGACCCTGACCGTCTGCCCGCTGTCCAACCTGCGGCTGTGCGTCATTTCTGAAATCGCGCTCAGCCCGGTGCAGCGGATGCTCGATGCCGGGCTGAAGGTGACGATCAATTCGGACGATCCGGCCTATTTCGGCGGCTATGTGAATGACAATTTTCATGCGGTGGCGGAGGCGCTTGATCTGAGTGAGAGCGAGATCGTCACACTTGCCCGCAACAGCTTCACCGGCTCGTTTCTGCCCCCCGCGCAGCAGGCCGGGCACCTCACCGCGATCGAGCAGGCATGGCATGGCTGACAAGGTTTATCTTACCGCTGACCGCCTGCTCAAGGATTCGTACCGGCTGGCCAACATGGTGATCGATGCGGGCTTTCGCCCCACGCATCTGGTCGGCATCTGGCGCGGCGGCGCGCCGGTCGGGATCGCAGTGCAGGAATTGCTGGCGTACAATGGGATCGAATGCGACCACATCGCGGTGCGGACATCGAGTTATACCGGCATTGATCAGCAGGAAAAACAGGTCCGGGTTTATGCGCTCGGTTACCTGGTCGATACGCTTGGCCCAGACGACCGCTTGCTGGTGATCGATGATGTGTTCGATTCGGGCCGCTCGGTTGAAGCTTTCCTCCACGAGCTGGCCGGTCGGTGCCGCTATTACATGCCCGAAACGATTGGGATCGCGACGGTCTATTACAAACCGGGCCGCAATGTCACCCGGCTCAAGCCCGATTTCTACGTTCACGAAACCGATGACTGGCTGGTCTTCCCGCACGAGATTTGCGGCCTCACCCCGGACGAGATTGTGGAGCATAAGCAGGGTGCCAAGCTGATTTTGCGGGATTAACTGGGCTCACCACCAAAGAGTTCAGCATGACGGTAAGTGGCGCGAGGCTTGCTCTCCTCATATGGAAATCAGCGCTAGTCCAGTGGCCGGGGGCGTTTGGCTTTGACCGCGCGCCGCGCGTGCTGGCCGTTGACAGAGTGCCACACAAGCACGGCGGGAAGGGGCCAGCCCGATTGCCCAATGGATCAGACTGCTGGCGGCGCGCAGTGCCTCATCGCCGAGGTAATAGAGCAGGTACCCGCCGTATCGCTTGAGCAGCCGCTGCGCCTTTGCGGGCTCAGCCAGCGCGATCTTGGCCATGGCATTGGCCAGAATACAGCTGGGGGCGATGACGCTGCCCCGGTGATCGCACAGCACCGGCCGCCCGCCGCCCGCATTGACCAATCCTTCGGCGGCGACCGCCTGATCGACGGCATGGCCTTTGGCGATGCCGTCGATCAGGTCGACGATAACCCGCCGTGCGATCCTGATCCGGTTAGAAGCGATAATTGCAATGTCCGCGCTGCTCTTGGGGAAGACCGCCAGATGATCGATCCCGGCGCGCGGCAGAAAGCCAGCGCGAACCAGCGCTACAGCGTGTAGCGACAGCAGCCGTTTGGCCCCGCCGGTCAGATTGCGGCTGGATAGCGTCGCCCCCGAAATGTTGGGAATATCTTGGCTGAGCGTGAACGCATCATTCAGCGTCTTGCCGCGAAACCGCTCGCGTCAGCGCGGATCGCGCACTTGCCCGCCTTTGGATTCGCGGTAACTCAGGATTTCAACTCCGAGCACGTGTCCATCGGGTGAGATTGCCGCGCCGTAAGTCGGCTTAGCCTGAATTGGGCCGAACAGGCGTTTGGAACCGCAATGAGCGTCCGCGAGGGCAACCAGTCGTGGCCGCTTACCAGCCCGCCGCCATCAGCAACCGCGCAACCACTTTGTCTTTGCCCAGCACCTGCATCACCTCGAACAAATCGGGTGTATTGCGGCGGCCGGCCAGCACCACCCGCAGCACTCCAGCTAGATCGCCGAAGTGCCCGCGAAATTCATCGGGGGCGGCTTTGAACGCTTTGACGTGGGGGGCATAGCCGAAGGTTAGGCCCAGCGCGCGGAGCCATTCGAGCCAGCCATCGCGGTCCAGCACGGGATCATAGGCCGCAGCGATTCCTGCCAGCAGCCCATCGGGCGCGGCCGGCTGGACTGCGGCCAGCAGGGCTTTGGTATCGGACAGCATTGCGGCGTAGGTATCATCGAAGAAATAGCCGATGTCAGCGGGCAGATCGGACCAACGCACGATATCCTTGCGCGGACGCTCGCCGTGGCGTTCGATGTCGAGGATCGCCTTCGCATAAGCCGGATCGGCGCCGAACCGCGCGGCGAAATCAGGGGCGTATTCCTTGGCCCAGTCCTGCGCATGGTCAAAGATCGCCCCGGCGCCGAGCCGCCCGACCAGCTCGCGCGAAATGCTATCAAGCTTGGCCAGATCGAACAGCGCGCCTGAGCGGCTCATGTGCCCCAGTTCAATCGTGAAATCGGTATGCGGCAGTTCGGGATTGGCGGCGCGCCATTCTTCAAAGCGGCCATCGGCGAGCGTCAGCAAGTATTCCGTCACCGCATCGAGCGGATAACCGACCTCCATATAGTACGATACCGAAGCCTCAGGATCGCTGCGTTTCGACAGTTTGCTGCGGGACGAGCCATCGAGCTTTTCAATCGGCGAAATGTGCGCAAAGCGCGGCGGCTCCCACCCGAGCAGGCCGAACAGTTGCGCGTGCATCGGATACGAAGCGAGCCATTCGTGGCCACGCACCACGTCAGTCGTCCGCATGAAATGATCATCGACGACATGCGCCATGTGGTAGGTCGGCATACCGTCGGACTTAAGCAGCACCACGTCTTGCGTATTGGGCGGCACGTCCAGCTCGCCGCGGATCGCATCGGCTAGCTTGATCCGCTCGGGCTGACCATCGGGGCTGCGCAGCCGGATCACGAACGGCTTGCCCGCCGCCAAAGCCTCTGCAACTTCCGCTTCAGTTTTGGTTCGCCAGATTGCCCAATTGCCATAATAGCCCGGCGGAACTTTGCGCTTGGCCTGTTGCTCGCGCAGCGCTTGCAGCTCTTCGGCGTCGGCAAAGCACGGGTAGGCATGGCCCGTTTCGAGCAAGACCGCCACGCAGCTTTGATAGATCGGCTTGCGCTCGCTCTGCTTGTACGGGCCGTAGCTCCCAACCTCGTGGTCGACCGCGACTTCGCCTTCGTCTGGGCTGAGCGCGAAGGCGGCAAGCGACTGGATAATCAGCCCGGTAGCGCCTTCGACTTCGCGCTTTTTGTCGGTATCCTCGATCCGCAGGAAGAACACGCCGCCGCTTTGCTGCGCGACCCGGCGTGAGACCAGCGAGGCGTAGAGCCCGCCGATATGCATCGAACCCGTCGGGCTGGGGCCAAACCGCGTAACGATTGCGCCGGCCGGCAGTTCGCGCGGAGGAAAACGGGCTTCGAGCTCAGCCTGAGTGAACTGCGCTTCGGGGGTAAAGGTATCGCGTGACATGGAACCGGCAAACTTTCGGGCAAGGGATGCGGGGCCATAGGCGCGGCGGACGGTGATTGGCAACTGCTGCGCCGCGTTCGTTTCTGCTTGCGCGGGGGGCGGAAACTCGCAATTGCCCGGGCATTATGACCGATCCTGAACTCCACACCGCTGCACAGGTTTCCAAGGCCTGGCCGTTCGAAGAAGCCCGCAAGCTGGTGAAGCGCTTTCCGCAAGGCAAACCGGATGGCTCGGCGGTGGTGTTTGAAACCGGCTATGGCCCCAGCGGTCTGCCGCATATCGGCACCTTTCAGGAAGTACTGCGAACTACGTTGGTCCGCCGCGCGTATGACGTGCTGACCGGCGGCGCGCCGACCCGGCTGATCGCCTTTTCGGACGATATGGACGGGCTGCGCAAAGTTCCTGACAATATCGAGAATGCCCAGGTGTTGCATGATAACCTGCACCGTCCGCTGACCCGGATCCCCGATCCGTTCGGCACGCACGAAAGCTTTGCGCATCACAACAATGCCCGGTTGCAGGCCTTCCTTGACCGCTTCGGGTTCGATTACGAATTTGTCTCGTCAAGCGAGCTGTACAATTCGGGCAGGTTTGATGCCGCCCTGAAGAACGTGCTGCGCTGTTATGACGCGATTCAGGCGATCATGCTGCCGACGCTGCGGGCCGAACGCGCCGCGACCTATTCGCCGGTGCTGCCGATCAGCCCGACCAGCGGCATTGTCCTGCAAGTGCCGATCGAAGTGATCGATGCTGAAGCTGGGATCGTGCGCTTCGAGGACGAGGGCGAGACGGTCGAGCAATCGATCTTCGGCGGGCAGGCCAAGCTGCAGTGGAAGGTCGATTGGGCAATGCGCTGGGTCGCGCTCGGCGTCGATTACGAAATGTGCGGCAAGGATCTGACTGACAGCGTGACGCAAAGCGGCAAGATTGCCCGCGCGCTTGGCGGCCGTCCGCCCGAGGGAATGATTTACGAGCTGTTCCTCGACGAGAACGGCGAGAAGATTTCCAAATCCAAGGGCAATGGGCTGACGATCGATCAGTGGCTGACTTACGGCAGCGAAGAAAGCCTGGGCTTTTACCTGTTCCGCGAGCCCAAGCGCGCCAAAAGCCTGCACGTTGGCGTGATTCCGCGCGCGGTCGATGAATACTGGCAATTCCGCGAGAAACTGGCCGAGCAACTGGCCGATCAGCAGCTGGGTAACCCTGTGTGGCACTTGCTGCGCGCCAATCTCCCCTCCTCTTCAGGGGAGGGGCCGGGGGCGGGGCATGTCCAGCAAACACAGGGCCAGCAGATAACCCCCACCCCAACCGCTCCCCTGAAGGGGAGGGGATTATTGCCGCCTGGTGCTGGCGACAAATTGCCGGTGACCTACGGATTGTTGCTCAATCTGGTCGGCGTGCTGGGCGCGAACGCTACTCGCGAACAGGTTTGGTCGTACCTTGGTAATTATGTCGAGCAAGCCGATCCAGCCGAGCACCCCGCGCTGGATGTGCTGGTCACCGCCGCGCTGGCCTATAACCGTGATTACGTTGCGCCCACTTTGGCCCGGCGCAGGCCCCAGCCGAACGAGGCGGCGGCGCTGGCCGCACTGGATCAGGTGCTGGCCGCGACACCTGACGCTGCCACCGCCGAGGATTTGCAAACGCTGGTGTACGAGATCGGCAAAGACCCCGCGTTCGGATTTGAGAGCCTGCGCGACTGGTTCAAGGCGCTGTACGAAACGCTGCTCGGCTCCAGCCAAGGACCGCGCATGGGCAGCTTCATCACGCTGTACGGCGTGGCCAACACCCGGCGGTTGATTGCCGAGGCGTTGGGCTAACGATCAGTCCTGCACGCAGGCATATTCGCACTGCATTTCGTTCAAAGTCAGGCGTGCTTCTTCGCTGAGCGGGGATTGTGTTAACGTGCGCCCGATCAGCGCCGACTGCGCCTTCACCAGACCACGTGCGGCGGCGGGATCGAGCAACTTTGCTGTAACGGCGACTTGCCAAGCCGAGTGCATCGATGCCGAGAGCGCGCCAGCACCAGCCTGACTTTCGACTTCCTTTGGGGTGGGCAGCCCGTGCTGGCTGGTCTTCATTGCGCTGACAATGGAGCGTTTCCAGCGCTGATCGATCGCGGCTTGGCGCAGCGCGGCACTGCGCGCGGTCAGGCTGACCGCAGCCACGATTGCGCCAGCAGTGATGACAGCCGGAGCCTCATCACCGGTAGCGCAGGCGTAGCCGGGGGCCGCGACAAATGCGTCAAGATCGCGCGCGGCGAAGGCTTCTGCGCGCGAATAGTGCAGCGGAACCGAGCGGCATGACAATGGGCGGCGTTCATAGATCGAACAGCGCGTCCCAGAGAGCGCGGTGCAGGCGCCGGTGCCCAGATCGAGCGGCAGGACCGAAAGGCTCAGGTATTGTGTGTAGTCAACCACCTTGCCGCCGCGCAGAACTTTTGCGGGCCACGAGCTTGCGGCAAATGCCGAGAGCAATCGCTTGGTCTGGTAAAATTCGGCGCTGGCCTGATCGCGCGGTTGGTTTGGCGACGCATAGTCGGCCAGACTGCGCGGCAGGCTGTAAAGCCGCAGCATCAGCCGCAGCACGAACACATCGGCCAGCGCCGCCGCCTCGCCCAGTTCCAGCTCGGGCGCGCGGTTGCAACATGCACCGCATTGAGTGCAGGCAAAGCGCCGCTCAACCATAGTCACGCCCGTTGCGCGGCGATCCACCGGTCGAGCTTGGCTTCAAGGATCGGTAGCGGCAGCGCGCCCGAACCCAGCACCTGATCGTGGAAGCCCCGAATATCGAATTTGGCGCCCAGCTGGTCCTGCGCCTTGCGCTTGAGCCGCTGGATCGTCAGCGCGCCGATCTTGTAACCCAGCGCTTGCCCCGGCCAGACGATATAGCGTTCCACCTCGGCGGTTGCGTCGCTGCGGCCCATGCCCGAATTGGCCAGCATATAATCAATCGCTTGTTCGCGGCTCCAGCCCTTGGCGTGCAGCCCGGTATCCACCACCAGCCGCATCGCGCGCAGCATCTCGTCATCGAGCGTGCCCCAATGCTGCATCGGATCCTTGTAAAACCCCATGTCGTAGCCCAGCGTCTCAGAATAGAGCGCCCAGCCTTCGACATAGGCATTGTTGCCGCCAAACCGCTGGAAGTCTGGCAGCGAGGTATCTTCCTGCGCCAAACTGATCTGGAAGTGATGCCCCGGCGCGCCTTCGTGCAGGAACAACGTAGTGATCCCGGTCAGGAACCGGCTGGGCAGGTCATAAGTGTTATAAAAGAACACCCCCGGACGGCTGCCATCGGCCGAGCCCTGGTTATAGCTGCCGCCCGCCTCATACTTTTCGCGGTAAGCCGGATAAGGCTGGATCAGCAGTTTGCTGCGCGGCACCCGGTTGAAATATTTGGGCACTTGCAGCTCAACTTCGTGGGCAACTTTGGCAAATCCGGCGGCCAGTTCCTCGGCGCTTTTGGGGTGAAAGCGCGGCGCGGTGCGGATGTAATCGAAAAACCCGCGCAGCTCGCCGGGGCAATCCAGCTTCTTTGCTACCTCAGCCATATCGCGTTGAATTCGCGCCACTTCGCTGAGGCCAAGCTGGTGCACTGCCTCTGGCTCAAGCTTTAGCGTAGTGTGCTGCGCGATCTGCAGCCGGTACAGCCCCGCGCCGCCCTTCATCGCTGAAATGCCTACTGCGGCGCGCGCGGCGGGCAGATAGTCGGCGGCGAAGAAATCGCGCAGCCGCTGATACGCCGGATAGACCTGCTTGGTGGTTACGGCGGTAAATTGCGCGATCAGCGCCGCCCGGCGGTCTTCTGGCACCGCTGCCGGAAAATCACGCACCGCCGAAGTAAACGGCGACCCTGCGGGCGGCTGGGCCAGCAGCGCGTCGATCTGGCCGATCATATTGGACACGGTCAGCCGGGTTTCGACGACGCCCGAATCCAGTCCCTGGCGGAACCGGGCGATGGCATTGTCGAGCACTTGCGGGAAGGCAGCGATCAGCGCCAGATTGCGAGCATAATCGTCCTCGGAAGCATAAGGCAGCGCGCCATCCTTGGCGACCAGCGAGGGGAATTCGATGTGCATTCCGCCGAAGTGATTGAACGGGCGAACTGCGGTCAGCGCTTGAACCTCTGGGCGCTGCCAGATCGCATCTTCGCGCTTGTCACCCAGGAATATGTCGTATGAAATCTGCCGTTCGGGGCTAAGCTTGCGCCGATCAATCCGTCTCAGCCCAGCCAGCGCCTGCGCCGTCAAACCTCGTTTGGCGCGCACTTGCCCCTCGGTATAAAGCTGGCGAAACGCCGCGACATTGGCCGCGCCGCCGCGATAGATCAGCCCCAGCGGATCGATCGCATCCTCGGCCTTGGCGATGCTGCGGAACAGCAGCATCAACCGGGCATCCTCGCCCGTTACGGCAGGGGTGGGATAAGCGGGCAGGGCAGCCGTTCCAGCAACGGCGAATGCGCCAGCAGCAAAGCGCCGCCGGGTCAGCATGGGTCCAAAGGTCAGCCCCATTTGCGCGTACGATACCATTTGGTGATGATGTATTTCTTCCCTTTAAGCACTGGCGTACCGGCATGCATGGTCATTTCGTTCGGCTGACCAGCGGCGGTGTGGTTGTTCCAGATCAGCAGCTTGCCGGGTTCGGGCGGGACCGCAATCCCGATTTCGGTGAAGGCCGTTTCGCCGCCTTCGATGACGTCGTTCAAAAAGCACATCGCGGTGATCGACCGCTGCCCACCCTGCTTGACCTCTTTTTTCCAGTAGTCAGCCTTGGTCCAGAACAGATCGAGATGATATTTGAATTCCTGCCCGACCAGATAGCGCTGGCCCTGCATCGTCTCGCCATAGCCGTGCGGGATGCCCAGCAGCGCATCGATCCGGCTTTCGAGCATGTGCACAAACGGACTGTTGCGATCGACATTGCCCGAAGTGCTGGTGCGCCACACTTCCTTGTAGCCATGATCAAGCACTTGCGAGGGCTGCGCGGTGCGGTCGATCATGTCCATCAGGCTGGTGCATTCGGCGGCATTGATGAAATCGGGCACGGTCCAGATCTCGGCCAGATCGGTTTCGACGCGGTGCGCGCGTGGTTCCGCATCGAGCCGCCGCCGAACGTGCGCGCCGGTGCGCAGCAGCGCCACCTTGTCCGGGTTGGGAGCATTAACGTAATTACTCATGCCGTCTGCCTAACCGATTGACCGTGCGGGGCAAGGGGGCAAGCGAAGGCCGCGCACCGCCAAAGCTGCGCGCGGCCCATTTCGCCTGATCAAGCGATCGAGCAGTTCACCAGAAGAAGTCGTTGATCACATCGACGACTTCGCCCGAGTAGATATCGACCAGCACCGCATCGTCGTAATAACGCACCCAGCGATAGGGGCCATAGACGGCGGGCAGGCGGTAGTATTGCGGATTTTCGATTTGATAATTCTGCCCGAAGAACAGGTTATCGAGGAAAAATCCGATGTTCAGGCGGCGATAGTTGTAGTTGCGGTACGGCGAATCATAGGTGCCGAGCCGGAAGTATGACGGGTGGCTGCTGCGATAGCTGTACCAGTTATAACTGGAATTGCTGCGCCACTGGCGGTTCCACTGGTGATGGTCGTTATCGCGGTCGCGATCCCGGTAATTTTGGTTATAGCCGGTGTTGTTGCCATAATAGGTGCCGCCGCTGACGTAGCCACCATTGCGGTTGCGATCATCGCCGCGCCGCTGGTGATCATCGTGTCCGCGCCAATCGCCGCCTTCGCGGTTCTGCCGGTTGGCATCGGTCCAGTTGCGGCCACCGCCGTTATTGCCGTCACGATTCCATGGCTGGCCATGATTGCCTGCATGCTGTTCACCGTCACTGCGATTGCCGCCGTTCCAAGTCGGCGCCTGAGCAGGAGCGGGTTGCTGGGCGCCGCGATTGGCGTCGGTCCAGTTGCGGCCCTGACGGTTGCCGCCCGACCAGCCGCCGCCTTGCTGCCCCGGCTGTTGTTGCTGCTGCGGTGCAACTTGCGGTGCGGCGTCGCCATCGCTGCTGCCGCCACGGTTGCTCACCTGGTCAGAGCCGCGATCACGGCGCCCGCCACCATTCCAATTGGCCTGCTGGGCCTGGGCCTGGGCCTGCGGCTCGGCGCGCTGAGCCGGAGCTTCGCGAACCTGCTGTTGCTGCTGTTGCTGCGGTCGATCCTCGCGATGCTCGCGCGCTTCCTCGCGCTGTGCGCGCCATTCGGCGCGTGCGCTTTCGTCTTGCTGGGCCAGCGCCAC
The DNA here is from genome assembly GCA_031360105.1 of Novosphingobium sp. Taxonomy (GTDB): domain Bacteria; phylum Pseudomonadota; class Alphaproteobacteria; order Sphingomonadales; family Sphingomonadaceae; genus Novosphingobium. The sequence continues at coordinate 4,471 of JANMBA010000055.1, read as the reverse complement.
GCCGGGCAGGGTCAAGGCCGAAATTGCGAACGCCATCCCGGTCAAACGGCGCGCCTGCTTGTTCATTTTGACGGCCATAGCCGTTACTCCATCCACCGCGCCAGACCAACGCCGACGACCATCCAGCATAAGCTATCCGAGTCGCGCTGTCGCCAGCGTGAATAGGATGTTAAGCTTTATGTTCAGGTTTGGGTGCGAGCGGCGTGTCATGCGAGAACTGACACTTTACCCGTCATGCTATGCATGACGCGCAATTGGCGGCTTACTTTCGTCAAGCTCGACGATCATGCCGTCGCCGAACTTGATTTAGAGGATCACCACTGATGGCACTTACCATGCACCCCTCGAACTTCGTCCACCCTGGTCCGTGGCTGCGGCGAACCTATGTAGATCATTTGGGCCTTACGGTGACGCAGGTTTCGGAGAACCTCGGTGTCAGTCGCCAGAACAGGAGCGTGTTCCTCAACGGCCACTCCAGCCTGAGCGCGATCATGGCGCTGCGCTTCGAAAAGGCCTTCGGGATTTCGGCGGATACGATGCTGCGGATGCAGGCGGCTTATGACTTGGCGCAAGCGCGGATGCGCGAAGGGGAACTGGGGTTGGAGCGGGTGAAGAAGGTGGCTTGATGGCTAATTGTCTCGGCTTGGAGCAGGTCGGGGCTTGTGATAGGCTGCCCGTATGACCGAGCAGGTTCCCTTGACCACTTCGCCTTTGGCGTACCGCCTGACTGTCGAGGACTTTTTTCGGCTCGACAATGCGGGCGCATTTGAAGGCTACGGGAAGACCGAGCTCATCCGGGGGGAAGTTTTCTACATGAATGCGCAGCATCGGCCGCATGCCCGGATGAAGGGTCAGCTTTTTCAGGCCTTGCTGCGTTCGCTGGCCGGTCTCGACACCGGGCTCGATGTCTTGATCGAAGCAACAGTTTCGATGCCGCCACTTAGTGCGCCCGAGCCCGATCTGATCCTGACCAGCGAACCCGATGGCGAAGGCCCGGTGCCGATCGCCTCGGTCCGGTTGCTGGTCGAGATTGCCGATACCACCCAGAAGAACGATTTGCGCGTAAAGGCCGCTCTCTATGCAGAAAACGGCGTGGCGGAATACTGGGTGGTCGATTTGAAGGCCAAGATCACTCACCGGATGTTCGCTCCGGTTGCCGGGAATTATGCGAACCACGACACGGTTGCGCTGGGCGGCCGGATCAAGTCGGCCACAATTGCCGGTCTTGCGGTTGATTTGCCGAAGCTGAACTAGGCGGTGACGCTGCGGCTCGCCTCCGACCTAGTCGAATGGTTCAAGAACAACGCGCCCGACGGCGGCTATCAGACCGAGATCAACCGGGTGCTCCGACGGTATGTGGCTGTGGCGGGGGGTAACGGCGCAGGTTTGGCCTGAAAGTTCGTCAATACTTCCGCCAACTTAGTATTTCTACAATCTTACCGCCAGACGATGTATTATGTTCAGTTAGCGATAAATACGATCCACTCATATCGCCCTTTATCGCAATTACGAACAAACCGGATGATTGAAAATGGCCTTTTAGTGAAGGGTTTTTGCTTATGACCCCATCATAGAAGGGCTTTATATCCGACATTGGCCCTTGGTAGCTGGCAGCAAAGCCTATCCCACGGCTTGGTTCGTTCACGTTCAGTGTCGAAGATTTTAGGACAATACCTTTAGGAAAGGAACCCCACTCGGAGACCTTGTGTATCAGCTGAAGGTCACCACCCATACAAATGATGCTTTTGCCAAACATCCCGCTTTCCTGCGTTTTCGGACAAGTCGAAACGAGTTCGGGTATATCTCCGTGAGCCGAGCAGGCGACCAAGCTAAGACACAAAGCGAGAATGGTTTTTGGGTGCATGGCTTCTACTTAGCTTCTGCACCTTAATAACAATCTACCTGGTCATCTTCCTATACGCCAACCTAGTCGCCCGGTTCGCAGCATCGCCGCCCATCCCATCAAATCCCCACAGCTTTGCGCAGCGTCGCATTGATCCGCGATTGCCAGCCTGCGCCGGTCGCGCGGAAGCGTTCGAGTAGGTCGGCGTCGAGGCGCAGGGTCACCTGCTTCTTGGGTTCGTCGCGCTCAGGCGGGCGACCGGGGATCGGGATGACATAGGGTGGCACCCGCTTCATGCCGTCCTTGGTCAGGACGCCGGTGGCCGGGCGGATGATGCGACCGCCGACACTACGTTGCCCCATTTCAAACATCTCATCGGTCCATTCCGGTGCGTCGTCGGGATCAATCCATGCGGCTCCGGTATCGTCGCTGTTCACGGTCATTGGCCTTTCGCATTGGAAATTACACGGATGCCACTGTCGGTTGCGATCCAAACAACGACAACCAAACGCTCCCGAAGCCGTCCGAACGTCACCAAACGGTCTTCCGGGTAATCGAAGCGCGTGTCTTGTAGAGTATCGACCGCATCATCGATGACCAATGGCGCATCCAGAAAATCAAGGCCGCGTTCGGCAAGCGTATGATTGCGCTTGTCGGGATCGAACTCGATCTTCACGGCATTATGTAACTACATAAGTCCAAATTGTCAAGGTGCATTTCAGCTTCACCTGGTCAGCTTCTTATACGCCAACCTGGTCGGCCGATCCGCAGCGTCACCCAACCTCCGCCGCTTGTCTTCCTCATAAGCCGCGAAGTTGCCTTCGAACCATTCGACGTGGCTGTTGCCTTCGAACGCCAGGATGTGCGTCGCCAGCCTGTCGAGGAAAAACCGGTCATGGCTGATCACCACGGCGCAGCCGGCAAAGTTTTCGATCGCGTCTTCCAGCGCGCCCAGCGTTTCGACGTCGAGATCGTTGGTCGGCTCATCCAGCAGCAGCACGTTGCCGCCTTGCTTCAGCATTTTGGCCATGTGCACGCGGTTGCGTTCACCGCCGGATAGCTTGCCGACGTTCTTCTGCTGGTCCGCGCCTTTGAAATTGAACGCGCCGACGTAAGCGCGCGTGCTGGTTTCCTGCTTGTTGACGGTCATATAATCGTGCCCGCCGGAGATTTCTTCCCAGACGTTGTGCTTGGGATCAAGGTCATCGCGGCTTTGATCGACGAAGCCCAGATGCACCGTGCTGCCGATTTCCAGCGCGCCGTCATCGGGCACTTCCTGCCCGGTGATGATCCGGAACAACGTCGATTTGCCTGCGCCGTTGGGGCCGATAATCCCGACGATCCCGCCCGGCGGCAGCATGAACGACAAGTCTTCGAATAACAGCTTGTCGCCGTAAGCCTTGGTCAGCCCCTTGGCCTCGATCACTTTGCCGCCCAGCCGTTCGGGCACCTGTATGACGATCTGGGCCTTGCCCGCGATCCGGCCGTCCTGCGCATTCTGCAAATCCTCAAACTTGCGAATGCGGGCCTTGCTCTTGGTCTGGCGCGCGGCCGGGGTCTGGCGGATCCATTCCAGCTCGCGGGTCAGGGCCTTCTGGCGGCCACCTTCTTCGCGGTCCTCCTGCGCCATGCGCTTGGCTTTTTTCTCGAGGTAGGTCGAATAATTGCCCTCGTACGGGAAGTATTTTCCGCGATCGAGTTCGAGAATCCATTCGACGACATTGTCGAGGAAGTAGCGATCATGGGTGATCATCAGCACCGCGCCCGCATATTCCTTGAGGTGGTTTTCCAGCCATTCGACCGACTCGGCATCAAGGTGGTTGGTCGGTTCATCGAGCAGCAGGATGCCGGGCTTCTGGATCAGCAGCCGGGTCAGCGCGATCCGGCGCTTTTCACCGCCCGACAGGTTGCCCACCGGCCAGTCGCCCGGCGGGCAGCGCAGCGCTTCCATCGCGATTTCAAGCTGGTTGTCGAGCGTCCAGCCATCGACCGCGTCGATCTTTTCCTGCAGCGCGCTCATCTCGTCGCCCAGCGCATCGAAATCAGCATCGGGCTCGCCCATCAAGGCCGATACCTCGTTGAACCGGTCAACCAGATCGGCAGTTGCGCGCGCGCCGTCCTTGACGTTTTCCAGCACGGTCTTGGTGCTGTCGAGCTCGGGTTCCTGCGCCAGATAGCCGACCGTGATGTACTCACCCGGCCAGGCCTCGCCGGTATAATCTGTGTCGATCCCCGCCATGATCTTCATCAAGGTCGATTTGCCGACGCCGTTCGGCCCGACGATGCCAATCTTGGCGCCTTGATAGAATTGCAGGCTGATATCGCTCAGCACCGGCTTGGGCGCGCCGGGGAAGGTCTTGGTCATGCCTTTCATGACGTAAGCGTACTGGGCGGCCATCGGGTACCTCTGGGGATAGATTGGACTGGGAAAAAGCCCGCGCGCTCTAGCCGGGCAGCGCGCCCTCGGCAAGCACGGCGACGCCTGCTGGCGGAAGGGTGCGTGCGCCGAACGTCAGTGCGCCAGCCAGCGTATCGGGCAAGCTCAGCGGCTGGGCCGAGTAGTTGAACGCAAAGCAGCGCTCGCCCGCACGGCGCAGGCGCAGGCCGGGGGGCAGGGCGTGCGTGGTC
>JANMBA010000040.1:0-8529 GCA_031360105.1 Novosphingobium sp. | reverse complement strand
TATGTTGAGAGCCTGAGCGCCTATGCCCGCCAGTTTCTCGAGATGATGCAGAAGCCCGATGTCGAACATATCGACGGACTCTCCCCGGCGATCAGCATCGAGCAAAAGACCACCAGCCGCAACCCGCGCAGCACCGTGGCGACGGTGACCGAGATTTACGATTACATGCGGCTGCTGTGGGCCCGCGTCGGCGTGCCTTATTCGCCCGCCACCGGGCTGCCGATCGCGGCGCAGACGGTCAGCCAGATGGTTGACCGGGTGATGACCCTGCCCGAGGGAACCCGCGCGTTCCTGCTCGCGCCCGCAGTGCGCGGGCGCAAAGGCGAATACCGCCGCGAACTGGCCGAATGGCAAAAGGCCGGCTACACCCGCGTGCGGATCGACGGGGAATTCTATCCGATCGAAGAGGCTCCCGCGCTCGACAAGAAATTCAAGCACGACATCGAAGTGGTGGTTGACCGGATCGCGGTGAAGGACGGGATCCAGACACGCTTGGCGGACAGTTTTGAGCAAGCGCTGAAGTTGTCGGACGGGCTGGTTTATCTGGATTTGGCGGATGGGACAGTGGCGGAAGTGCTCGCCAAGGCCCCCCCCGACCGCTTCGCGGCCACCACCCCCAGCGGGGGAGGATCGGAGAACACAGATCCTCCCGCGCTGGGGGCGGTGGCCGCGCGCAGCGCTGACGGTGGGGGCTCGTCCCTCGGCACCATGAAAGGCACCGGCCTCCCGCCCAATCGCATCGTGTTCAGCGAGAAATTCGCCTGCCCCGTCTCCGGCTTCACCATCGAATCAATCGAACCGCGGTTGTTCAGCTTCAACGCGCCGATGGGGGCGTGCCCGGCTTGCGATGGCCTGGGCGAAAAGCTGCTGTTCGATCCGCAACTGGTGGTGCCGAATGAGCACCTCAGCCTGAAGCAAGGCGCGGTCGTGCCGTGGGCCAAGAGCAACCCGCCGAGCCCGTATTACATGCAGGTGCTGGCCAGCCTGGCCGCCGAATTCGGGTTCAGTCTGGAAACCCCGTGGCAAGCCCTGCCGTTCGAGGTCAAGGTGGTGATCCTTCACGGCACCGGCGGCAAGGCCGTGCCGTTGACGTTCATCGACGGGCGCAAAAGCTACACCGTCAAGAAGGCGTTTGAAGGCGTGATCGGCAACCTCAACCGGCGCCTGCTGCAAACCGAGAGCGCGTGGATGCGCGAGGAGCTGGCCAAGTTCCAGACCGCGCAGCCGTGCGAGACCTGTGCGGGCAAACGGCTCAAGCCCGAGGCGCTGGCGGTCAAAGTTGCGGGTGAGGATATCTCCACGGTCACCCAAATGTCAGTCGCCGCCGCGGTCGCCTGGTATCTTGCGCTCGATCCGCAGCTGACCAATCAGCAGCGCCAGATTGCCAAGTCGATTCTTAAGGAGATCAACGAACGGCTTGGTTTCCTTAACAATGTCGGACTTGATTATCTGAACCTCAACCGCACTTCAGGTACGCTCAGTGGCGGCGAAAGTCAGCGCATCCGGCTCGCCAGCCAGATCGGCTCGGGGCTCTCGGGCGTGCTCTACGTGCTCGATGAACCCAGCATCGGCTTGCACCAGCGCGACAATGACCGGCTGCTCGAAACGCTCAAGCGCTTGCGCGATCTGGGCAACACGGTGATCGTGGTTGAGCATGATGAAGACGCGATCCGCCACGCCGATCACATCGTCGATCTGGGCCCCGGCGCGGGCGTGCACGGCGGGCATATCGTCGCACAGGGCACGCTGAAAGATATCCTCAAAAGCAAGGACAGCCTGACCGGGCAGTACCTTTCGGGCAAGCGCCGGATCGAAGTTCCGCCGGTGCGCCGCCCGGGCAACGGCCACGCGATTGTGGTCCACGGCGCGCGCGCCAACAATCTCAACAACGTCACCGCGCGGATCCCGCTCGGCACGTTTACCTGCGTCACCGGCCTGTCGGGCAGCGGCAAAAGCTCGCTGGTGATCGACACGCTGCAAGCCGGCGCGGCGCGGGTGCTGAACGGCGCGCGGGTGATCGCCGGCGCGCATGACAAGATCGAGGGGCTGGAGTTCTGCGACAAGGTGATCGAGATCGATCAGTCACCGATCGGCCGCACCCCGCGCTCCAACCCGGCCACGTATACGGGTGCCTTCACCCAGATCCGCGATTGGTTCGCGGGCCTGCCCGAAAGCGGCGCGCGCGGCTATAAACCCGGGCGGTTCAGCTTCAACGTCAAAGGCGGGCGGTGCGAGCGCTGTCAGGGCGACGGGCTGATCAAGATTGAAATGCACTTCCTCCCCGATGTCTATGTCACCTGCGAAGAATGCGACGGCAAACGCTACAACCGCGAAACGCTCGAGGTGAAGTTCAAGGGCCACTCGATCGCCGACGTGCTCGACATGACGATCGAGGACGCGGAGGAATTCTTCAAGGCGGTCCCCCCGATCCGCGACAAGATGCACATGCTGAACGAGGTCGGACTGGGCTACGTCAAGGTCGGCCAGCAGGCGACGACGCTGTCGGGCGGCGAGGCGCAGCGGGTGAAATTGGCCAAGGAACTCAGCCGGCGGAGCACCGGGCAGACGCTCTACATCCTCGACGAGCCGACCACCGGGCTGCACTTCGAAGATGTGCGCAAATTGCTCGAAGTGCTGCAACGGCTGGTCGATGGCGGCAATTCGGTGGTGGTGATCGAACACAACCTCGATGTGATCAAGACCGCCGACTGGATTCTGGACCTTGGCCCCGAAGGCGGCGTGCGCGGCGGGGAGATTGTGGCGGAGGGGACGCCGGAGGAGGTGGCGGCCAACCCGAAGAGCTTTACCGGCGGGTATTTGAATACGCTGCTGGCGCGGTAATCCTCCCCGCACCGGGGAGGAATTAGCGCGCCGTGCTCGCCCGCGCCACCAGCCGCACCGGCACGCGGCATTCATCGTGGGGTTCCCCGGCGATTCCGGCGAGCAGTTTATCGACCAGCATTGCGCCGGCGGCGGCGAAATCGGGTTCGATGGTGCTGAGCGGAGGCATCGCCTGGGCGCTGGCGCGGATGCCATCGAAGCCGATCAGCGCGGTGTCTTGCGGGACGCGCCGCCCGGCCTCGGTCAGCGCGCACAGCGCGCCCAGCGCGAGTTCGTCGCAGACCGCGAAGACTGCGTCGAACGGGCGGGCGCTGGCGAGCAGGGCGGCAACCGCGCAGCGGCCTTGCTCCTCGCGGCTGAGGCCGTCGGCAATCTCGACCAGCCACGGCGTGTGCCCGGCTTTGGCGACGGTTTGCGCATAGCCATCGTAGCGTTCTTTGAACTGGCGCTGCAGCGAATCGAGCGAGGCGACGCAGGCGATGTCCTTGCACCCGGCATCGAGCAAGTGCTGGGTGGCCAGCGCCGCGCCCTGGTGGTTATCGCTGCGGATCCATTCGAGCTCGTCATAGGGCGAGCCCCAGCAGACCCAGTGCATGCCCGATGCGCTTGTGCTGGATTGGCCAAGCGCGCGGTAATAATCCCAGGCGGCCGCGTTCTGAGTGGTACCGATCACGATCAGCCCATCGGCCTTGCGCTGTTCTTCATAGCGGCCGGCCAGATTGCCGGGGCTGTCCTGAAAACTGACCAGCGTTTCATAACCGCGTGCTGACGCCGCCGCGCAGATCGAGCCGAGCAGCGCGTAAGTGAATGGATTGAGGTCTTTGCGGTCTTCGTCCGGGCGGCAGATGACCACCACCGCCAGCGTGCCGGTGCGGCCCGTGCGCAGCCGCGCGGCGTTTTCGTCAATGAAGTAGTTGAGCTTGCGCGCGGCTTCGGCAACCCTGGCGCGGGTGCCCTCGCTGACCACTGGATCGCCCGCCAGGGCCCGACTGACGGTCGATTGGCTGACGCCCGCCTCGGCCGCGACATCGAACGATGTGACGCGGATCTGGCGCGGGCGGGTCTTGTCGGCTGCATCTCCCATTCGAATGTCCTAGTGCGGATTGCCTAGCGTTGGAAGAGTTCCCCTCCCGCCTGCGGGAGAGAGGAGACGGAGACGAGGTTACATCGCCGAAATGCCGCCGTCGAGTTTGAGCTCGGCACCGGTCATAAAGCGGCTTTCGTCGCTGGCGAGATAGAGCACGCCGTTGGCGATATCATCGGGCTGGCCGACCCGTTTGAGCGGGATCTGGCGCGCGAGCTTTTCCATGATCACGTCCTTGGATTTGCCGGTGGACGTGACCATCCCGTCAAGGATCGGGGTATCGATGAAGGTTGGGTGGACCGAATTGGAACGAATATCCCAGCCCATCTTGGCGCAATAGAGCGCAACCGATTTGCTGAGCATCCACACCGCCGCCTTGCTGGCATTATAGCCGGGCATGGTGTCCGAGGCGATCAGCCCGGCGATCGAGGAGATGTTGATGATCGAGCCGGGCTGGCTGTCTTTCATCAGCGGCAGCGCCTTCTGGCAGCCGAGGAAGACCGATTCGACGTTGACCGCAAAGCCGTTTTTCCAATCGGCCAAAGTGCACGTCTCGATATTGCCGCGTACCCCGATCCCGGCGTTGTTGACCAGCACCGAAAGACCCTGCATCGCTTCGGAGGCATAGTCGATGGCGGCGATCCACTGGTCCTCGCTGGTGACATCGAGGTGGATGGAGAAGGCGGTGCCCGCGCCAAGGTCAGCGTTGATCGCGGCGGCTTGCGCAGCAGCGCCAGCGGCGTTGACATCGGCCAGCAGCACTTGCGCCCCTTGCCGGGCGAGCATCATCGCCTGCGCCGCGCCCAGCCCTTGGGCTGCGCCGGTGATCAGCGCCTTCTTGCCTGCAACCCGTCCGCTCATGTCTTGTCTCCCATTATGCCCGGACCTTTAGGCGGGGCCCATTATGCCAGGAGCGAGCAGCATCAACAGCCGCACGTCAATCCCCAATCCGCGTCCGCGCGCAAATTCGACGAATTGCGGCAAGTGCGCCAGCGCGACGCGGTGGACGGTGATGTCCTCGCTGGCAGTGCCCCCGCCCGGGCCGACTTTGGTCAGGCCATGCGCGCGAACCAGCGTGAAGCTCTCGGAGACCATGCCGGGCGAGGAGTAGAACTCGCCGATCACTTCGATCCGGTCAGCGCGGTAGCCGGTCTCTTCCTCCAGCTCGCGGTTCGCGGCCTGCGCGGCATCTTCGCCTGCGGCTCCTTCGTCATCGCCGACCAGCCCGGCGGGCAGTTCGAGGCAGCGCTGACCCAGCGGCACACGGTACTGTTCGACGAGCAGGACGTGCTGCGCCTCGTCAATCGCCAGGATCACGGCGGCGCGGATCCCGCGCGCGCGACTGACATATTCCCACTTGCCGCGCGTGCGCGCGGTGATGAATTTGCCTTGCCAGCGGATGACTTCCGGTTCTTCAGAGGTCATACCTCGATCAGCCGATCGGGCAGTTCGTTGACATCATCATCGGCGCGCGGGAAGTGCTCGGCGAGCACCGCGCCAACTTGGCCGATCGCGCCAACCAGTCCGGCAGCGGGGCGGCCAGCGCGGATTTCGCTGACCAGCGTGGCCATCGCTGCGCCCCAGACTTCGGGCGAGACCTTGGCGGCAATCGCATCGTCGGCGACTATTTCGGCCCGGCGTTCGGCCAGACTGAGGTAGATCAGCACGCCGGTGCGACCGTGGGTGCGGCGTTCGGCCCCGATTTTGAAGCTGGTCACCGCGCGGATGCGCACGCGTTTGTGTTTGAGCGGCCCGGGCACCAGCGCCAGCCGCAGCGGCTGCCACAATTGCACCAGCCACATGCCCAGAAACTTCGCGCTGGCAGCAAACAGCGCCAGCGCGAACACTTTGCCGGGCAGCCAATCGCTTTGCCAAGCCCCGGTCACCCGGTCGATCAAGCCAAGGGTGAGCTGCGGCGCGAGTGCCAGCGCGCCGAGCGCAAGGAGGCTGGCGAGCGCCGACCACAGCAGCGCCACATCGTGATAGCTGTCCGATCGCTCGGCCATGATCGTCACGATCTCGCCCGCGCTGTGCTCTTCGGCGGCGGACACCGCTGCGCTTACTGCAGCGCGGTCGGCCTCGGTCAATGCGAACTGCTGTGCCATCTGTCTGCCCCTACCAGCCGCCCGAAGCGCCGCCGCCGCCGGATGAACCGCCGCCGCCGCCCCAGCCGCCGCCGCTGCCGCCGCCCCAATCGCTTCCGCCGCCGCCACCGCCACCGCGCGTCATCCCCTCAAGCACGCTCCACATGATCACCTGACCCATGCCGCTCGACCCATAGCGCTGCCCGCCGCGCGTTCGCCGGATCATCGGCAGGATGAAAAACAGCAGGAAGATGATGGGCAGCACCAGCGATGCCGGGTTCAGTTGCCGCTTGGCCGCTTGGCGCTGTTGCACATTGGCCTGCGCGCCGATCTGCGCGGCCTGATCGGGTGGCAGGGTCATCTGGGTGATCAGCGCATCGGTGCCCGCCTCGATCCCGCCGGGCAGATCGCCGGCCTTGAACTTGGGCGTGATGATCTTGTTGATCACCAGAAACGAAAACCCGTCAGTGATGATCGGCTCCATGCCGTAACCAACTTCGATCCGCATCCGGCGCTCGCCCGGCGCGATCAGCAGCATCACCCCATCGTTGCGGCTTTTGTCGCCCAGTTGCCAGGTGCGGAACAGCCGGTTGGCATAATCTGCCACGTCATAGCCTTCGAGGCTGGTCACGGTGACGACTTGCAGCTGGCGCTGCGACTGGTCCCTGATCGCGGTCAGTTTGCCGGTGATCCGCGCTTCGACATCATCGGGAATGACGTTGGCCTGATCGACCACCGGCCCGGTCAGTGCGGGGAAGGCTTGGGCATGAGCCAAATTGGGTAGCACAGCACCCAAAGCCAGCAGCACGCTGACCAGCAAGGCCAGCGTGCGCCGCAGCGGAATGTCGGAACTCAGCCGCATGGCCGGATTCCGTCGCTTTACAGCTTGCCTTCAAGGCTGGGCGCGACTTCTGCACCCGGAGTTGCAGCTTCGTACGGCACCAATGGCTTGGAGCCATAGATGACCTTGGCCCCGATCACCGCGGGGAAGGTGCGGATCGTGGTGTTATATTGGCGCACGGCTTCGTTGTAATCACGCAGTGCCACGCGGATGCGGTTTTCCTGACCCTCAAGCTGGCTTTGCAGCATCTGGTAATTGGTGATGCTCTTCAGCTCGGGATAGGCCTCGGTGTTGGCGAGCAGCCGCCCAAACCCCATCAGCGAGCCGGACAACTGGTTCTGCGCTTCCTGAAACGCTTTCATCTTGGCCGGATCGCTCAGATCGCCGGCATTGACCTGAATGCTGGTCGCCTTGGCCCTGGCTTCGATCACGCCAACGAGAATGCCTTTTTCCTGATCTGCTGCGCCTTTGGCCACGGCCGCCAGATTGGGGACCAGATTGGCGCGTTCCTGAAACGCCGCCTGGACATCGGCCCATTTGGCTTTGGCCTGTTCCTCAGCAGTAGGGATCGAATTCACCCCGCAGCCAGCCAGAGTCGAAGCAGCCAGCGCGACCACGGCAGCGCGCGGCAAAATGCTCGAATAATGACTTGTCATCAATTCAATCCCTCGTTCCCGGCGGCGGTACCGCCACTCCTGCACGCAGATGTAGCGTTGGCCGGGGCGGGTTCAAGCGGGCACCGCTAAATAACCCTTCGCAATCGGTTGTTGTGACGGCACGGCGGCTGTGGCATCGCTTGCTGGCGTGGGACAACATTGGGGAGATGGGTCATGGCAATAGTATCGGAATTCAAGGAATTTATCGCCAAAGGCAATGTGCTGGACCTGGCGGTCGGGGTGATCATCGGCGCGGCATTCGGCAAGATCGTCGCTTCGCTGACCGAGGACTTGATCATGCCTGTGGTTGGCATGATCTTTGGCGATGTCGATTTTTCGAGCAAGTATATCGTGCTCAGCGGTGATGTCGCGCCGGGCACGCCGCTGGACGCCGCGCGCAAGGCGGGCGCCAATGTGCTGGCTTACGGCAGCTTCATAACCGCGCTGATCAACTTCGCGATCCTCGCCTGGATCATCTTTTTAATCGTCAAGGCTGCGAACCGCGCAATGCCGGCTGCTCCGGCTGCGGCCGGCCCAAGCGAAGTGGACCTGCTTACCGAAATCCGGGATTCGCTGCGCAAATAGCTTTAATCCAACGGAAAAATGATGGGGCGGGGCTGCGCAGCAGCTTCCGCCCTTTTCATTTACCACCGAGCGCCTATATTGGCTGAGCCGGTTTCGACCGGATATGGTGATAAATTGTTGCGTGCAATAGGCACAGCGGACCCGGGGGCGGTACCCGGCGGCTCCACCACCTCTCCTGTTGTCGCAGGGGTAATGACGGGGCCGAACTAGGATCGACGTGTGTTGAAAGGCGTAGTTTTTACTCGGGCTGAGTAACCCGATCAAGGCTCAAAACCCATAAGTGCCAACGACAACGAAGCACTCGCAATCGCAGCGTAATGTGACGGCTTAACGGCCTGAATTTACAAAGCTAAAGCGCGGTTGGACCGACCGGGCAACAGAACGGATTCCAGCGGCCCGAGGGGGGCCGGGCAACAGAACCCCCTCACCGTTTTTTTT
>JANMBA010000038.1:0-2597 GCA_031360105.1 Novosphingobium sp. | reverse complement strand
ATGATGTCTTGCAGCGACTTGTACTTCTGCAGCGTTTCCTGAACGCGGCGGGCGGTATCATAGTGCATCTGGCCGACGACTGCGGGGGTCAGCACCCGGCTGGTCGAATCGAGCGGATCCACCGCCGGGTAGATGCCAAGTTCCGAGATGGCGCGGTTAAGCGTGGTGGTCGCGTCCAAATGGGCGAATGAGGCAGCAGGCGCGGGATCGGTAAGATCGTCGGCCGGAACGTAGATCGCCTGAACCGAAGTGATCGAGCCCTTGTTGGTCGAGGTGATCCGTTCCTGCAGCGCGCCCATGTCGGTCGCCAGCGTCGGCTGATAGCCCACAGCTGAAGGAATACGGCCCAAGAGCGCCGAAACTTCCGACCCAGCCTGGGTAAAGCGGAAGATGTTGTCGATGAAGAACAGCACGTCCTGGCCTTCTTCGTCGCGGAAGTATTCGGCCATGGTCAGACCTGACAGCGCGACGCGGGCGCGCGCACCCGGAGGCTCGTTCATCTGGCCGAACACCAGCGCCACCTTCGATCCTTCGGGGGTCGGGTTGCCGTCCTTGTCCTTGGCGATCACGCCCGCATCAAGGAATTCGTGATACAGATCGTTGCCTTCGCGGGTGCGTTCACCCACGCCTGCGAACACCGAAACGCCGCCGTGGCCCTTGGCGATGTTGTTGATCAATTCCTGGATCAGCACGGTCTTGCCCACGCCCGCGCCGCCGAACAGCCCGATCTTGCCGCCGCGCGCATAAGGCGCGAGCAGATCGATCACCTTGATCCCGGTGACCAGCACCGCGGCTTCGGTTGATTGATCGACAAATTCGGGCGCCATCGCATGGATCGGGTTGCGCTTGGCCGCGCCAACCGGGCCTTGCTCGTCAATCGGCTCACCGATCACATTCATGATCCGGCCCAGCGTCATCGGGCCAACCGGCACCGAGATTTGCGCGCCGGTGGCGGTAACCGCCTGGCCGCGGGTCAAACCGTCGGTCGCATCCATCGCGATGGTGCGGACGGTGTTCTCGCCCAGATGCTGCGCCACTTCGAGCACCAGCCGGGTGCCGTTGTTTTCGGTTTCGAGCGCCGAGAGAATCGCCGGCAGCTCACCCTCAAAGCTTACATCGACGACAGCGCCGATAACCTGGCTGATCTTGCCGGTGGCAGCACTGGCGGGCGTTGCGGCCTTAGGGGCGGCGGTTTTAATCTTGGTGGCGGTGGCCATGGTCGTTTCCTTGCCTAGAATTTTTAGAGCGCTTCAGCGCCAACGTTTTTAGTCGTTGCTACAGCGCTTCCGCGCCAGCAATGATTTCGATAAGTTCGGTCGTGATCGCGGCCTGACGGCTGCGGTTGTATTGGATGGTCAGCTTCTGGATCAGATCGCCTGCGTTGCGCGTGGCGTTGTCCATCGCGGTCATCGAGGCGCCTTGCTCCGACGCCTGATTTTCGAGCAGCGCGCCGAACAATTGCGTTTTGAGATAGCGCGGGAGCAGATCGGCGAGGATTTCGTCTTCCTCTGGCTCGTATTCCACTGCCGCGCCGGTGCTGGCCACGGCCACTTCGGGGGCGGGGACCGGGATGATCTGCTGCTCGGTCGGCTCTTGCGTCAACGCGTTTTTGAACTTGGCGTAGAACAAGTGCGCGACATCGAACTTGCCGCCGTCATATAGCGAGATCAGCTCACCCGCGATGCGCTCGGCCTCGGCAAAGCCCGGATCGCGCACGTCGCTGGTATCGAATGAGGCGAGAATGTCCTTAGGATATTCGCGCTTGATCACCGCGCGGCCCTTTTTGCCGATCAGGAAGAACTGCACGGTCTTGCCAGCCGCTTCGAGTTCCTTGGCCTTGAGCCGCGCCGCTTTGACGATGTTGGCATTGAAGGCGCCGCACAGACCCTTGTCCGAATTGGCAATAACCAGCAGGTGGACCTGGTCCTTGCCGGTCCCGGCCATAAGTTTAGGCGCGCTCCCCAAGTCATTGGCACTGGCCGCGACTTTACCCGCCAGGCTGGCCATCACCGCAGCAAATCGCGTGGCATAGGGCCGCGCGGCTTCGGCATTAGCCTGCGCCTTGCGCAGCTTGGCAGCGGCGACCATCTGCTTGGCCTTGGTGATCTTCTGGGTCGATTTGACCGAGTTGATCCGCCCTTTAAGTTCCTTAAGCGAGGCCATGAAGCCTTACCCTTTCAAGTGGATCAGGCGAACTGCTTCGCGAAGGCGTCAAGCGCCGCGACGGTCTGCTTTTTGGCATCATCGCCAAAATCGCGGCTGTCCCGGATCAAGGTCAGCGTGGCGGCGTGCTTGTCGTGCATGAAGCTAAGCATTTCGGCTTCATACCGGGTGACATCGCCCACCGGCAGCGCATCGAGATAGCCGTTGGTACCGGCGAAGATCGACAGCGTCTGTTCTTCGAACGCCAAGGGGCTGAACTGCGCTTGCTTGAGCAGCTCGGTCAGCCGCGCGCCGCGGTTCAGCAGCTTTTGCGTCGAGGCATCGAGGTCTGAACCGAACTGCGCAAAGGCCGCCATTTCGCGGTACTGCGCCAGCTCCAGCTTGATCGAGCCCGAGACCTTTTTCATCGCCTTGGTCTGCGCAGCACCGCCCAC
>JANMBA010000035.1:0-3347 GCA_031360105.1 Novosphingobium sp. | reverse complement strand
AGCGCGGTGATGGTCAGATCATCGCAGTGATAGTCCTGCCACCAGTCGAGTTCGGTCACCTGGACAAAGCCCAGCCCCCGCAGCAGCGGGGCGAGGCCGAGCGGGCAGACGACTGGCGTTTCAGCGCGCCAGCGATAGGCTTTCAGCGCGGCCGTATCGACATGGTCATAATGGTTGTGGCTGATCACGATCAGATCGAGCCGGGGCAATTCAGCGGCGGTCAAGGCTGGGGGCAGAAAGCGTTTCGGCCCAAACCCGAGCGGGCCGGCATGCGGGCTGAGGTAGGGGTCAGTCAGCAGCAGTTTGCCGCCCAGCCGCAGCGCGAAGCAGGCATGGCCCAGCCATGCGAGCTCATTTTCGCCCAATGTTGCCAGATCGGGCTTGGCTTGGCTGGATAGCCCGGCGGGGATCGGTGGCAGCTTGGCGCGGCGCATGTCCCACAGCAGGAACTTCAGGAAATCGCGCAATCTGGCGCGGCGCGGCGGGCTGCCCGGCGGATTGCGAAACCCGCCGCCGGGGCGATGATGGTCAGGCCGACCTGCGGGCTGATCGTTCATTGCGGATTATACAACGCCATGGACCAGCAAGAAACGGGGCGCTGCCTGGTCAGACAGCGCCCCGTTCTGGCTTGGTCAATCGCCAAAGGTGCGCTGCCACCAGCCGCGGCGCGGGGTGCCATCATCAGCCTCTTCCACCGCGGCATCAGCCGCTTTGGCGGTGCTGGCTTTGGCCCGGCTGGCCTTTGGTGCAGCCGGTTCGGCCTCTTCGGTTACCACTGCTTCTGCCGCCACGGCTTTCTTGCGGCTGCGCTTGGGCTTTTCGGCAGGTTCATCGCTGACTGCTGCCTCCGCGCTTGGCTCGGGCTCGTTCACCGCAACTTCGGGGACTGCCGCATCGGCTTTGCTTTTGCGCGCGCGCTTGGGCTTGGCCGGAGCTTCGGCGGCATCCGCTACTGCTGCAACGGGGTCCTCGGCTGCCACTTCTGCGGTGCGTTCAGGCACGGCAGCACCCGGCTTGCGGCGGCTGCGTTTGGGCTTGGCTGACGCTTCATCGGCTTCGACTGGAGCATCGGCCAGTTCGGCTGCTGCCTCACCCGCGCCATCACCAGAAGCGTCTCCGCCCTCGGCCTGCTCGCCTTCGCTGCCGGCTTCACCATCGCCGCGGCCACGGCCACCACGCCGCCGCCGGCCACGACGACGCCGTTTGCGCGGTGCATCGTCGTCATCGCCTTCAGTGCGTTCGGGGCTGTGTTCGGCGCGACCTTCGCTCTGTTCGCTACCCTCAGCGTCGTCGTCGTGCGGTTCGCCATCGCTAACCGGACGATCATCGCTGCTGGTTTCAGTGCGCCCTTCGCCCGTCCCTTCGGCCCGGTCGCGGCCACCACGCCGGCGGCGGCTGCGGCTGCGGCGCTTGCCGCGGTCGTCGTCGCCTTCATCGTCACGGTCACGGCGACCATCGCGGGCATCGCCGCGATCTTCGCCGCGATCATCGGCTTCGATCTCGTCGTCGTCCTCGATCACCTCATCGTCGTCATCTTCTTCGATGGCGAGCAGTTCAAACTTGGGGGTGAACTCAGGACGCGGCCCCGATGATCCGACCCGCATTTTGGCGCCTTCGTTCTCACCTTCGGGCAGCACTTCCACCCGCACGCCATAACGATCCTCGATTTCAGCGAGGTCAGCGCGTTTGGCGTTTAGCAGATAAACCGCCGCCTCGGTGCTGGCGAACAACGAAATGACCGAGCCCCGGCCCTTGGCCGCTTCGTCCTCGATCGAGCGCAGAGCGGAGAGGCCAGCCGAACTCGCGGTGCGGACCAGCCCGGTGCCATCGCAGTGCGGGCAGCCGCGCGTCGTGGCTTCAAGCACCCCGGTGCGCAGCCGCTGGCGGCTCATCTCCATCAGGCCAAAGCTGGAAATCCGGCCTACCTGAATCCGCGCCCGATCGTTCTTCAACGCATCCTTCATGGCCTTTTCGACCTTACGGATGTTGTTGTTGTACTCCATGTCGATGAAATCGATCACGACCAGCCCGGCCATATCGCGCAGTCGCAATTGCCGGGCGATTTCGCGCGCGGCCTCAAGGTTGGTGTTGAGCGCGGTTGCTTCGATCCCGTGCTCCTTGGTCGAGCGGCCCGAGTTGATGTCGATCGAAACCAAGGCTTCGGTCGGGTTTATCACGATGTAACCGCCCGATTTCAGCTGGACTTCGGGATCGTACATCGCGGTCAACTGGTCCTCAGCGCCGTACCGCTGGAACATCGGCACTGGATCGGCGTATTGCTTCACCCGCTTGACGTGGCTCGGCATCAGCAGTTTCATAAAGTCGCGCGCGGCGCGGTAGCCATGCTCGCCTTCGACCACTACCTCTTCGATCTCGCGGTTATAGATGTCGCGGATCGCGCGCTTGATCAGATCGCTGTCCGAATGGATCAGCGCGGGCGCGCTTGAGCCGAGCGTCCGATCACGGATTTCGTCCCACAGCCGGGCGAGGTAATCGAAGTCGCGCTTGATCTCGGTCTTGGTCCGGCTGAGCCCAGCGGTGCGGACGATGCAGCCCATCGATTGCGGCAGCGCCATTTCGCTGATGATCGATTTGAGCCGCTTGCGATCAGATGACGAACTGATCTTGCGGCTGATCCCGCCGCCGTGGCTGGAATTGGGCATCAGCACGCAATACCGGCCCGCGAGGCTGAGGTAAGTGGTCAGCGCCGCGCCTTTGTTGCCGCGTTCTTCCTTGACGACTTGCACCAGCAGCACCTGACGGCGTTGGATTACGTCCTGGATTTTGTACCGGCGGCGCAGCGCCATGCGCTTGGCACGCAGTTCATCGGCTTTGGCCGAGCCACGATTGCCGCCGCCGCCCTGACGGCGCCGACCACGCTGGCCGCGTCCACCTTCACCGTTGCTGTCTTCGCTGCTGCTATCTTCGCCTTCGTTGCCCTCGGCAGCTTCATCGCCTTCGGCATCGAAGCCGCCATCGAAGCCGCCATCGACGTGGCCATCTTCGATCGTCGCGACCTGATCCTTTTCGGCGGTGTCGACTTCGGTCAGACCGCCGAAATCATCATCGTCGTGCAGATCGTGAATGGCGTCGCCGTCTTCATCAGCGGCATATTCGCTGCGCTCATCATCGCCAGCATAGTCGTCGTCACCGTCTTCAGCGGCGCGCAGTGCGGCCTCTTCCTCGGCATGTGCGGCTTCCTCAGCCAGCAAGGCCTCACGGTCTTCCTTGGGGATCTGGTAATAGTCAGGATGGATTTCGCTGAAGGCCAGGAACCCGTGCCGGTTGCCGCCGAAATCGACGAATGCAGCCTGCAACGAGGGTTCGACCCTGGTTACCTTGGCGAG
>JANMBA010000026.1:0-9219 GCA_031360105.1 Novosphingobium sp. | reverse complement strand
GTTTTGGACAACGTGGAGCCGGGTTCGGTTGTCTCGACCGACGAACTCTACAGCTACAACTTACTCACTGGCGATGGGTTCGCGCATGGCGCGGTAAAGCACGGCGCGAAGGAATATGCCCACTACGACTACCGGACTGGCGAAACCTTCCACGTTAACACCGTAGAGGGCTTCTGGCGGCTGTTTAAGGCTTCGGTGCGGTCAACCCACGTGCAGATCAGCGCGAAGCATATGCAGCGCTATCTGTCCGAGTTCACTTTTCGCGCGACGAACCGCGACCGCGTGAATGGGATGTTTGACCTTCTGGTAGGGGCGCTATGACGCGCCTAACCGTTGCGTCAAACTGGGTTCGATCCGCAGGACCAATCCCGTCTGTCTCTGCCTGATCGACGAATGCGGCCAACCGTCCGCTGGCTAGTGCCTCACTTAACGATAAGCGCGCGGCGGGCATGCTACTCAAGCCACATCTGGCTTATCGAAACGAAGCCGCGTGCTGAGTGCGGGCAGCAGGTCGTTATCTTCGTCGATCCTGAGCATTCTCAGATCCTTTACGATCCGCCCGAACCAAGCATATTGCTCGTCCAGCTCCTGCACCGCCCTAATGCAGCTGACTGCATTGGACTCGGGTGTGCCAAAGAACAGGCTCCCTTGCGTGCGAGTGAAGCCATGGCTGACGAGCCCGCGCTCGATCTTGCCGTAGCAGTTCTTCCAGGTCTCACCCAAGACGCGTTCCGCCACTTGGGTGTCTATGTCGAATGCAATTGCGTACACACGTCCAGCCTTTCGCAAGGTCCGATTATCCCGCTCAATGCTAGGGTGCATCGGAATGACTGACATAGGGTTCCCCTCGGTGCTGCGTCGATTTGACCGCAACCCTATAGACGAATCCTAACGGTTTAGCTATGGGGTCGGCCTAGGCGCGGGATTTTTCCCGCGCCTGGCCGGTTTAGCCTAACAGGGCGGCTTGCCACATGGGATACTCCTTTCCTTCCGGGAAGGCCTCGCACGTTCCGGCCAAGGAATTGCGTGTGAGGCAGGGAATTTCGAAACGGCGACCGGTCATTGATCGGTCGCCGTTTTGGTATCTGTGGAAGTGTCGGCCTCTGCACCGCCTTCCTCGCTTAGGTCGGCGGTCGAGTAGACGCCCTTGCGGTTCTGATAGGAGAAAAGCAGATTTTTGGTAGTCATGCGGTAAATCTTGCGCGCAAGAAATTCCCGTTCCTTGACTTCTTCCTGTCGCCAGAGGGCAACGAATATCTCATCGATCGAGGCGACACCATCAAACAGGCTGTCAACGGTTTGCCGAATTTTTGCCTCAAGCTCGTCATAGTTCGCGGTGACTAGCTGGCTTCGAATTTCGGGGGGGAGGTCGCCCAGATCGCCAAAGCGATGGCCGATTTCCTTTTCGTTCAAGGCGACTGGTTCGCGCTGGGCCGGACGCTTGTTTGCGTCCTGCATCTTGTCGAGGAAGTCCTTGAACCGATTGGCCAGTCCAGAATGCCGGGACAGCCCGCCGTCGTTCCCGTCCTTACTATGGCGGGCGACTTGGCGCTGGTGGTGGGTTATTTGACCTTTGACAAAGGCGAAATCGTCTTCTACAAACATGCACGTCTCCGGGCCGCACCTCGCAGGTGCAGTATTATGACCGGCCCTGAGGCCCCAAGGATTCTCAACCCTGTCTCGCCTAATCCGCGAGGCAGGGTTTCCTTTTATGGCTAACGCGTGCGCGAGTCAAGAAATCCAAATGCGGGCGCGTCAAATTGAAGGGGGAGTTCCTACTTTGTGCCGGTGAGGGGCTGGGAACTTACGGCGCGATGCGCGTAAAACTTAGCATATCTGCTAATGCAAGATCGCGTGACCAGCGGGGGCGCAAGCGCGGGGGCAAAAAAGGAATGACTGGAAACGCGCGGTTGCGGGCCTTTTTGCCCGCAGCTTAGATCGCCACGCGTGGGTCAAGGGGATAAACGGCAATATCTTTGTCCGACACCCACGGTTCGACGTATTGTAAAACCATGGGAAGCCATTGCCTGAGGGCATTTGCTAAGTCCTTACTTCGTGAACCACTCCAGCTGATGAATACTTTCATGCGCTGCCCTCCATAACCACTGCTCCAAAATTATCTATGCCACCTGAATGGATTGGTTACAATTGGGCCGTCGATTATTCAACTTGGGGGACCCCAGGAATACTGTGAAATTTCGATTTGCTCAACCCAATCACGCCATCCCCAACCGCTCTAGCGCCAGTTCAGCCTTAAGTGCTAAAACTGCGCCATCCGGCCGGAGCCGCACTAGGGGGAGGGCTACGCCGCACAGGTCCGCATGCTCCGCCGCCTCAATGAAGCGTTCGGCGGCTGGATCGAGCCGCAGCACCAACGCGACCGACACCTCGCTTTGCACCGGGAACTGCAACAGCCCAAGGTTACGCACTTCGAGCAGTCCGGCGATGTTCGGCGGAGGGCTGGCGTAGAGCTGCCCGCCGCGCGGCTCCAGTGTCACCCCGTCATCGCCGATCAGCACCGCGCCGCGATCAATCAGCGCCAGCGCCAGGCTGGATTTGCCGCTGCCCGGCGCGCCCTCGATCAGCACTGCCCGGCTGCCAATGGCCACACAGGTCGCGCGGTGGAGCACAGTCACGCCCCGGCCTCTTCGGCGGTTGGCAGTTCGAGCACCAGGCACGCCCCGGACTTGCCATCGGGCCGGTCGGTGGCAACCAGCGAGCCGTCGTGCGCCTCGGCAATGGTCCGTGCAATCGCCAGCCCCAGCCCCGAATGATTGCCGAACGCTTCGCTATCTGGGCGGAGCGAATGGAACCGGTCGAAGATTTTTTCGCGGGCCTCTGCCGGGATACCAGGGCCCTGATCGGTCACGGTCAGTTCGACATGCTCGGGATGGCGGGTCACTTCCAGCACGACCGTGCCGCCGGGCGGAGAGAACGAGCAGGCGTTATCGAGCAGATTGACGAGCACGCGTTCCAGCCGGGCCGGATCGCCGGGGACCACCCACGGCCCGGCATCCTGCGGTTCGACCCGTACTGCGCACGCTGAACTGTCGCCGCGTTCGGCGCGGGCGCGAACCAGCGTCTCAGCCAATGTCATCAGGTCAACCGCGTCGAATTGCGTGCGGCTCAGTTCCGCATCGATCCGGCTCGCCTCGGCGATGTCGGTCACCAGCCGGTCGATCCGCTGGACATCGTGCGCGGCGATTGCGGTCAATTCGGCGCGCAGCTGATCGTCTTTGACTTTGCCAAGGGTTTCGAGCGCACTGCGCAAGCTGGCGAGCGGGTTCTTGATTTCGTGCGCGACATCGGCAGCAAAAGTTTCAACCGCGTCGATCCGCTGGCGCAGCGCTCCGGTCATGTCTGATAACGCCCGCGCCAGCAGCCCAATCTCGTCGCGGCGTTCGGGCAGCCGCGGCACTTCAACCGCGCGGTCACGCCCCAACCGCACCCGCACGGCGGCGCGCACCAAGGTCCGCAGCGGCTTGACGATGGTGCGCGCGAGGAACAACGACAGCTGGATCGAGATCAGCAACGTCACCCCCAGCACAATCGCCAGCGTCTGGCGTGCATCGCGCACCGCTTGCGTAATATCAGGCGCGTTACGCGTGGTTAGCAGCAGCTCCCCATTGGTGCCCACCAGCGTGGCAGCGGTGATCACCGGACTTTCATCAGGAGCGGCGCGCTCCAGCACCACCGTGCTGCGTGACCGGCTGGCCCCTGCCAGTTCGGGCCAATTGGTCGCCACGTCAACTGCGGGCGTGCGGTACGGCGGCACTGGCGGCGTGCCCAGGGCCCAGTTCATCGAGCGATCGAGCACCCGCGCAGCATTAAGATACCACGGGTCGGCCTGCGGATCGGCGAAAATGAAGCTAGGTCCGGCCACCAGAAAGCTATCGAGCGTCAGCGCGCCATCGGCGCCATAGACCCGCAATCGCAGATGCTGATCGGTGCCGATCCGCGCGAGCAGCTTGGCGCGCGCCCGCAGCGGTGTCTGCGCGAGGCCGGCAGCGGCGATCTCAGCCTCGGCGCTGGCCAGCTTGAACCGCTCGGCAACCAGCTGCTTGCGGTACGAATCGAGGTAGAAGAGGCTGCCGGCCATCAGTCCCAGCGCGATGATATTGACCGCCAATATGCGCGCGGTGAGCGAGGTGCGCCGCGTCCAGTATATCCGGCGCTGGCGCACGGGAAGTGCGGCGGGGTCAGTCATCGGTGAACGAATAGCCCGCGCCATACAGCGTCTCGATGGCGGAGAACTGCGGATCAATCGCACGGAATTTGCGGCGCAGTCGCTTGATGTGGCTGTCGATCGTGCGATCATCGACGAACACGTCGTCCGAATAGGCCACATCCATCAACTGATTGCGGGTTTTGATCACGCCTGGCCGATTGGCCAAAGCTTCGAGCAGCAGAAACTCGGTCACGGTCAGCGAAACCGGCTGGGCTTGCCAGGTTACCTGATGGCGCGCTGGGTCCATCACCAAGCGCCCACGTGCCAGCTCTTCGCTGGCCGCGTTGGCTGCTTCGGCGGCGGGATCGCTCCGCGCGAGTTCGCTGCGGCGCAAAATCGCCCGGATCCGCGCGACCAGCAACCGCTGGCTGAACGGCTTGGTAATATAATCGTCCGCGCCCAGCGCCAGGCCAAGCGCTTCGTCGGGCTCCTCATCCTTGCTGGTCAGGAAGATTACCGGCAGCGCGCTCTTTTCGCGCAACTTCTGCAACAGCTGCAGCCCGTCCATGCTGGGCATCTTGATATCGCATACCGCCAGATCGGGCGGATTCTCGAGCAGCGCTTTCAAGGCGGCGACCCCGTCCGAATAGACCCGGGTGACGAACCCTTCCGCCTGTAGCGCGATTGAAACCGTGGTCAGGATATTGCGATCATCATCGACCAGCGCGATGACATGCGGCGGTGCCGTTTCGGCAGTAGGTGCGGAATTGTCGGCCATCGGTGCTGCTGGAAGCGGTTTCATGCCTGCCTGACGGGGAAGCTCTTGGCCTAGCGCGGAACGCCGGACAGCGCAATCACGCCGAAATGCGGCACTATTTCGTTGAATTGAATGGAAAGTTTGGCTGGAATGCGGCCATTTGACGGAATCAGCCACAGGGACTATGCGCGCCAAACACCTCCGGCGCATTCGTATGCTTATCAGGCCCGCCACCTTTCGGCGCGCTGCCGGAAATTGACGGAGATTGCCTTGACCGCCTCGCTTTCGCATTCGCTCGCCGCGCAGGGCATTGCCACCTCGGCGGCAGTATTTGCCAATCTGGGCACGGCCCCGCTGGTCGAACATGCGCTGCAGCGCGGCGAAGGCAAGCTGACCAAGGATGGGGCGCTGCTGGTCGATACCGGCAAGTTCACCGGGCGCAGCGTCAAGGACAAATTCGTGGTGCGCGACGCTATCACCGAAGATACGATCAACTGGGGCCCGATCAACCAGGCGATGACCAGTGAGCACTGGGCCAACCTGAAGGCCGATTTCCTGGTCGCTCTCAAGGACCGGCCCGAGCTGTTCGTCGCCGATCTGTTCGGCGGAAGCCAGCCCGAGTATCGCGCCAACGTGCGCGTGATCACCCAGATGGCATGGCATAACCTGTTCATCCGCACCTTGCTGGTGCGTCCGACGGTTGAAGAACTGGCCAGCTTCGTACCCGAATACACCATCATCAACTTGCCCAGCTTCAAGGCTGATCCGGCGCGTCATGGCTGCCGCAGCGATACCGTGATCGCGGTCAATTTCACCGAAAAGCTGATCCTGATCGGCAATACCGAATATTCGGGTGAAATGAAGAAGGGCGTATTCGGGCTGCTCAACTTTCTGTTGCCGGCTAAAGGCGTGATGCCGATGCATTGTTCGGCCAACATCGGTGCCGACGGCAAAAGCGCGATCTTCTTTGGCCTGTCGGGCACCGGCAAGACCACGCTGTCGGCCGATGCCAGCCGGACGCTGATCGGCGATGACGAACATGGTTGGTCCGACCAGGCGGTGTTCAACTTTGAAGGCGGTTGCTACGCCAAGATGATCAATCTCTCGGCCGAGGGCGAACCAGAGATTTACGCGACCACCAAGATGTTCGGCACGATCCTTGAAAACGTCACGATCGATGAGGATACGCGCGAGCTTGATTTCACCGACGCCAGCAAGACCGAAAATACCCGCGGTGCCTATCCGATCGAATTCATTCCGAACACCAGCAAGGAAAACCTCGGCCCGCCGCCATCGAACATCATCTTTTTGACTGCCGATGCCTTTGGCGTGTTGCCCCCGATCGCGCGGGTCACCCCCGATCAGGCGATGTATCACTTCCTGTCGGGCTACACCGCCAAGGTCGCCGGGACCGAAATCGGCGTTACCGAACCGCAGGCAACCTTCAGCACGTGCTTTGGCGCCGCCTTTATGCCGCGCCACCCCAGCGTTTACGGCAATCTTCTGAAAAAGCGGATTGCCGAAGGCGGCGCGGTCTGCTGGCTGGTCAATACGGGTTGGTCCGGCGGGCGGGCGACTGATCCGGGGATCAAGCGCATGCCGATCAAGGCGACCCGCGCGCTGCTCAACGCCGCGCTCGACGGCAGCCTCAACCAAGCCGAATTCCGCAAGGATCCCAACTTCGG
The DNA here is from genome assembly GCA_031360105.1 of Novosphingobium sp. Lineage (GTDB taxonomy): Bacteria > Pseudomonadota > Alphaproteobacteria > Sphingomonadales > Sphingomonadaceae > Novosphingobium. Next base: position 2,609 of record JANMBA010000026.1, on the reverse strand, counting down.
ATTTGAAGTGCCAGTGGCGGTGCCCGGCGTTGACAGCAAGCTGCTCGATCCGCGCGGGGCCTGGGCGGATGGCCAAGCCTATGACGTGACTGCCAAAGAACTGGTCGGCAAATTCATCGCGAATTTCGCGCAGTTTGAAGCTCACGTCGATCAATCGGTGCTCGAAGCCGCGCCTAAAGCGGCCTGACGCTCCCGGGAACAGCTCCGGGACTTGCCAAGATCCCGGAGTTTTCCAATGACTGACCATGCCATCCGCCTGTTCAGCAATGCCGCCGCGATCCGGCGCGTGGGCGAGGGTCTGCTCGCTTGCACCCTGCCCAAATCCGAAAGGACTCACGAGGCGCATCTTGCCGCGTGCATCTGGTTGATCCTGAAACGGCCTGATATTGCGTCCGAACCGCAGCTTCCCGCGATAATCCGTGCTTACAATGTCGCCACCGGGGTGATGAACGATGATACCCAAGGGTATCACGAGACGCTGACCCAGCTTTATATCATCGGGGTGCGGCGGTTCCTTGCAGACTGCGCTGCGGCAGATTTGGCCGCGACCGTTAATGCGCTGTTGGCCAGTAAACTGGGCCAGCGCAATTGGCCGTTTGGCTTTTACTCGCGCGAATTGCTGTTTTCAACCGCCGCCCGCCGCGGCTGGACCGAACCGGATATTGCCGCGAATTCACTTTGCGCAACCGGCCCTTGGGCTTAGACTACAGACTACCTCAGACAGGAGTCAGCGCGATGGGAATTTTCGACAGCATCATGGGCCAAATGGGCGAGCACGCCGACGTTGGTAATCTCGCCGCCAAGCTGGGTATCCCCGCCGAAGTTGCGGAAAAGGCGATTGCTGCGCTCGGCCAGTCGCACGCCGAACCCGGCGATACTATCGAAGGCGCGGCGGCCAAGACCGGGCTTGATACCGGTATGCTCAGCCAGATCGTAACGCAGATCGGCGGCGAAGGTTCGCTCGGACAATATGCGCAAATGCTGCAAGACAATCCTGCCGCCAAGGGCATGCTCGGCATGCTTGACCGCGACGGTGACGGCAATCCGCTCAACGATCTGGCCGGCATGGCAGCGGGTCTGTTCGGGAAGAAGTAACTGCACCATCGATTACAAAAAAGGACCGTGGCGCGATTGCGTCACGGCCCTTTTTCGGATTGGCCTTTCGGATTGGCCTTTTCGGATTGGCTGGCCGCGCTCAGTCGAGCAGTTCGGCCGGGACCATCCCGCCGTTATCGGCCAGCGCCTCCATCACCTGCTTTTGCAGGGCGATGTTGTCCTCGGCTGAACCCGAATAATCGGCATTGCCCAGCTCATGCGCGAGCGACTTGCGGTTTTCATAGCTGGCATCGATCCCGACCAGCTTCATCAGATCGACCACTGACGACTTCCAGTTGAGCTCACCCGCACCCGGCATCGCGCTCAGCGCGGCGGCGACATCAATGGGTGTTGGGGCAGTGGCCGCGGCCTCGGTCATCGGGATCGCGGGCGCATCAACCGGAGGCGTGGCGGCTTCGGCTTTGTGACCGAAAATGGCGTCTTTGATTTTGCTGAAAATCGACATGCTGGTGGTTCCTCTTTTGCGGCGAATCGCAAGTGCAATCGCCTTCCCTGTTACCCTCGGCTTAGCACGCCAGCCGCGCTGGCGAAGCGGCTAATTGTGCGGGCGGATCAGACGATTACCGCAGGGCAGATTATGGCTGGTATGGCACCGGGCGGCACAGTAAGCCGTGCAGCAGAGCGGCGTCTTTGCCCGCTGGAGGAAAATACCATGGCCGCAGCTGACCTGATCGCGATCCTGCAACAAACCGGCGGCATTGCCGCTATCGCTAACCAGCTGGGGATTCCGCCAGCAATGGCAGAAGCTGGCGCCAGCGCGCTGCTGCCAGCGATTGTGGGCGGGTTCAGCAAACAGGCTGAGGCGCCGGGCGGTGCGGGCGGGACTGGTGGAGGATTGGGCAGCCTGATCGGGATGCTGGGCGGGCTGGGCGGCGCAGGCCTGGCCGCCAATGTGCTAGGCCCCGAACCGACCGAAGTGGATAAAGGCAACGACGTGCTTGGGCAAATATTTGGCTCCAAGGACGTCAGCCGCACGGTCGCAACGCACGCCTCGAACCAGACCGGGATCGATCCGGCATTGCTCAAAAAGATGCTGCCGATCCTCGCCATGCTGGTCGCCGGATATATGGCACATGCGGGCGGAACGCAGCAGGGTGAACAAGGTGGCGGGGGCATCGGCGGGATGCTTGGTTCGGTGCTGGGATCCGTGCTTGGCGGCGGCGCGGTTGCTGCACCGGCGAGTACCGGAATGGGCGGGATGCTCGGCTCGTTGCTCGGCATGGCGACTGGCAGCAGCAGCGGCGGAGGCGGCAACGCGCTCGAGGAGATCATCGGCATGGCGGGCAAGCTCACGCAGCGATGAGCAGTGGCACGCTCCTGTCAGCCTTGGTGCTGGCCTGCATCGCGATGGTGCTGGGCGCGGCGGCATTATGGCGGCGGCGCAGGACCAAGGGCGGCGGCGGGCGGCAGGTGTGGCTGATGCTCGCACTGGCCGCCGTGCTGGCGATCAACATTGCCTTCTGGGTGGTGCCATCAGCCGATGGCACCGCGCC
>JANMBA010000004.1:0-1638 GCA_031360105.1 Novosphingobium sp. | reverse complement strand
GGTGAACTCCTGCCCTGTCAGCAGCGCGGCAGGATCGCCGGTCGCGCGGCTGGCAAAGCCTGAGCTGGCCGCGCGCATCGTGCCATCGGGATCGACCACCGCGAGCGAAAACCCGGCCTGCGCCAGCGCGCGGCCCAGCTTGCCGTCCAGATGCGGGACCAGTTCGGCCACGGGATCAGGCGCGCTGAGCGGGATGAAAGTCCAGACGAGGTAATCGTCGCCGCGCCCGGCGCGGGTAACTGCGCCCTTCCACCGGCCCAGCGTCCCATCCGGGGCGTCAAGCAAATCAGCGTTGCCGTGGCCATCGCGCCAGGCTGAACGCCCGGCTTTGGCCAGGCGTTCGAGCGACGCGTTGTCAAGCGCCAGGCGCGGCGGGGCGGCGCTGGCGGTGAACCAGTCCTGATATTTCTGATTGGCGCAGACCAACCGCCCGGCCCGGTCAGTCACCGCGACAGCGGCATCACTGCGGTCAATCGCGGCGACGGTTACTGACCAATCGGGCATGGCATATTCGGATTGCGCTGGAGCCGCAGTTCGGCGGGTCAGCGCCCAGCCAATTCCGCCCAGCGCCAGAAGTCCGGCAGCGAAGGCTAGCATCGCGCTCAGTGAATGCATGGCAAGCCAGACCAGCGCCAAACTGCCCAGCAAGGCCGCGCCCGGCACCAGCCAATCCCCGCCCGTGCGGCGCAGCGGCGCAGCGGAACCGCTCATCCGGCCGGCTCGCGCAGCCGCGCCTCCGCCAGCCGGGCGGCGCGTTTGCGCGCGATCCACCAGCTCCAGCCAAAACTGGTCAGGACATAACCCAGCGCGGACAGCACCGCAGCGATCACAAACAGCCCCAGCGCGGTTTCAAGTCCGGCGCCGGTTAGCCGCTGAAGCAGATGATCAGAGCCGGTCTGTTGCATTGTCTCGCTGATCGGCGCGACCCCGGTCAGCTGGTCAAGATGCAGCAAGGCCTTGCCGATCCGGTATGCGAGCGGGAAGATAATGATCCAGGTGGCCGGATTGCTGGTCCAGGTAGTGGCGATCGCAATCGGTACATTCGCGCGGACAAACACCGCAGTCAGCGCCGCGACCGCGCTGTGCGCAAACGGAATCAGAATTCCGACAAACAACCCGAGCGCAATCCCGCGCGGAACCGAACGCCGATTGAACCGCCAAAGATCAGACCGCAAGACGCGGTGCGCGAACGGCCGGACAAAGCGGTTGCGCTCAAGCACCTCGCGCGATGGGGCGCGGGCCTTTAGCCACGCCCAGACGCGGTGTTTCATGCGCGGCGCGCCAGTTTGGCAGCGCGCCGTTTATGACCGATCCACCACCGCCAGACCACGCCCGACAGCAAGTAGCCCAGCGATGCGGAAATAACCGCGACAATCACCAACCCCAAAGCCAGCGATTTACCCTCCGAAGTGAGCCACTCGATCGCGCTCCACAGATCGGTCAGTGCGAACAATCGGTCGATCGCGCCCCCGGTCTGGTTATCGATATGCAAAAAAGCGTTGCCCACTTGATAGGACGCGGCCCAGATCAGCGGCGTGGTCAACGGATTGGTGATGAAGGTCGTCATCGTCGCAATCGGAACGTTCGCCCGCGCTGGCAGGCTCAGGATCGCCGCGAAAATGATCTGCGCGAACGGTA
>JANMBA010000463.1:0-9874 GCA_031360105.1 Novosphingobium sp. | reverse complement strand
GCGCGCTTCCACACCAGCTCATACAGCCGCGCTTCGTCGCCGCTGCCGAATTTATCCTTGCTGAAATCGGTCGGGCGGATTGCCTCGTGCGCTTCTTGCGCGTTCTTGGCCTTGGTTTCGTATACCCGCGGCTTTTCAGGCAGATAGTGACCGTTTTTATAGCGTTCTGTGATCGCGACCCGCGCCGCTGAGATCGCGCTGGAATCCATCTGCACGCCGTCAGTCCGCATATAAGTGATCGCGCCCGCTTCATACAGCCCCTGCGCCACGCGCATCGTGTGGCTGGCCGAGAAACCGAGCTTGCGCGCGGCCTCCATCTGCAAGGTCGAGGTGGTGAACGGCGGATAGGGGTTGCGGCGGGTTGGCTTGGTATCGACCTCTTCGACCCGGAAGGTCGCAGCCTCTACCACTGCCTTGGCCCGCGCCGCCGATCCAGCGTCCCCGAGGCTCAGTTTTTCCAGCTTCTGGCCTTCAAACTTGACCAGCCGTGCAGCAAACTGCGTGCCAAGCTGTTCAAGCTGCGCCAGCACTGACCAGTATTCATCGGCGCGGAACAGCTCAATCTCGCGCTCACGCTGGCAGATCAGCCGCAGCGCGACCGATTGCACGCGCCCGGCGCTCTTGGCCCCGGGCAGCTTGCGCCACAGCACCGGCGAAAGCGTGAAACCGAACAGGTAATCGAGCGCGCGGCGCGCGAGATAGGCGTCGATCAAATCCTGATCGAGTTCGCGCGGGTGCAGCATCGCCTCGAGGATCACGGCCTTGGTGATGGCGTTGAAAGTGACCCGCTGGACGTCTTTGGGCAGCGCTTTCTTTTTCGCCAGCAGTTCGCGCACGTGCCAGCTGATCGCTTCACCTTCGCGGTCAGGGTCAGTCGCCAGGATCAGGCGGTCAGCGGTCTTGGCTGCATCGGTGATCGCTTTCACTTGGCGCGCTTTGTCGCCGTAAACCTCCCAGTCCATCGCAAAAGCATCATCGGGGCGGACCGAACCGTCCTTAGGCGGCAGATCGCGGACGTGTCCGTAGGAGGCGAGGACCACGTAGTCCTTGCCCAAATACTTCTCGATGGTTTTGGCTTTGGCGGGTGATTCAACAATGACGAGTTGCATGATGGTATTGACTAACCCCTTACGCGTATGTGTACGCGCGAGGGTGGGGAGCGCGCTGGCTCCCCGTCAACCCCCAATCCGCCGCTTGCAGTTCAGCGCAGCAGCAGCAACTGCCCGATCAGCACACCATTGGCGAGCGAAGCCGCTTTGGCCGCGCCCGCTTCGTAATTGCCTGGCTTGGCGGTGAAATTGAATTTGCGGGTCTTGCCGAACATTCCGCCAACGCCCAGCCCCGCCACCGCAGCACCCACGTTGGCCGCAGATTGCAGCGCCTTGTCAGCGCCCGAACTGGCATCGCTGGCGATGATAAAATCGCCGTCGACCGAAATCGGCTGGCCCAGCGTAAGCATATCCTGCTGGCCGGTTGTGCCGATCACCGTCAGTTTCGAATAGGTCGGCACAATCCCCAGATTGGCATTGACCTTGATCCCGCTGAAGCTGAACGCGCCCGGTCGCTGCTGCTGCGAGAAATCGATCAGGTAGGTGACATCCACCACCGGCACATTGGAAGCCTTGGCGTAAGTGCCGAGCAAATAGCCGTTTTGCCCGGCTGACATGCTTAGCCCGATGCTGCCCAGCCCGCTCCCGGCAAAATCGGTGCCGATCATAACTTGCGATGGCAGCGCGGTGGGTTTGTAAAAATCGGCCTTGCCCTTGCTGCCCTTTTCCAGCTGAATGCTGACCTCGGTTGGGCCAGGGCGGGACTTGACCTTGGCAAAGTTGGGATCGGCGAACAATTCCGACGGCGCCATGACCTTGATCCCCTTAGCCGACATCTGCGCGACGAAATCGGCGTAAGCGGCATCGGTGATCTGCTGCATCATCGCCGGAGTAACCCCGACCAGCGTACTCTTGGCCTTGGTCGTTCCGCCAAAAGCGCCGATCATCCCGCCGGTTTTTTTGGTCTGGTCGGTCGATTCCAGGATAAACCCGACGTTGAACGCGGCAATCGCGATCCGCGATGCGCCCTTGAACGCGCCCTTGCTCTGAACCTTGACCGCCTCGGCTTCTTTGGCCGGAGCGTAAGTCGGCGCGGTCACCAGCGCCAGAGTAAGCACGGCCAGCGCAGTCTTTTTGATAAACATGATTGTCCCCTGTGTAACCACGGCGCAGGCCGGGTGCCGGATGATATGGCACTGGCAGACATGGAAAGTCTTGTAGTAATGCGACGCAGGCTACAGCAATCGGCGTTGATTGCGGAAATTTCAGCTCAATCTGCCGGGGCTGTCCTGCGCCATGCTGCAAAGAACCCCAGCCCGAGCGCCACGTCGATCGCGGCAAACCCTGCCACTGGCGGAGCGATCGGATAACCGCGCAGCAACAGCACCAGGGCGGGCAGACCGAACACCAGCTTTTCAGCCACGGCATAAGGCATCAGAGCGCGGTATTTCACCGGATCGCCCCCGATCGTCCAGAACACCCCCTGAAACACCAGCGCGAGGCCGACGAATCCAAGGAACACTTCAGCGCCGACGTGAGGCATGGGGGTCAGGTACAGCGGGGTCAGCACGATCACCCCATAGATCGCCGCCCAGCGGAACATCCGTGATGGAAACGTGTGCATGACCACTCCCCTCGCTAGCGCTGCGGTTGGCAGCGGCCAGGCTTTAACTCGTGTTCAGGCGCTGCGGCTAACCCGGCCGCCGGCATGGCGCACCAGCCGTCCGGCCAGCTCAAGTTCCAGTAGCGCTAGCTGCACCGCAGCGGTGCCTTCGCCGCTTTGCCGGATCAGTTCATCCACCGCAACCGGCGCAGTCGTCAGCAAGCTGGCGACATCGGCCGGGCTATGGCCCAGATCATCGGGCAACAGTTCGAACTCCGCCGGGTGTTCGCGAAAGGTTGAACGCGGCTGGTCGTCAAAGCCGCTGATCAGTTCGATCACATCGGCAGCCGATTGCACCAGCACCGCGCCTTCGCGGATCAGTTGATTGCAACCTTGCGAGCGCGGTTCGAGCGGGGAACCGGGCACTGCCATCACCTCCCGCCCGGCCTCCCCCGCCAGCCGCGCGGTGATCAGCGAGCCGGACTTGGGCGCTGCCTCGACCACCAGGGTGCCGACCGCCAGCCCGGCGATAATCCGGTTGCGCGCGGGGAAATGCCGCGCCAGCGGCTCGGTCCCGGGGGGCTGTTCTGTCAGCAACAGGCCCTGCGTGGCAATCGCTTCCTGCAGATCGGCGTGTTCGGGCGGATAGGCGATGTCGATCCCGCTGGCGATCACGCCCATGGTGTGGCCGGCTAGCGCAGCCTGATGCGCCGCCCCGTCAATCCCGCGAGCGAGACCTGACACAACCACAAACCCCGCCTCGGCCAGCTCCCCCGCAAACTGCCGCGCCAGTTTGACCGCCGCAGCCGAGGCATTGCGCGCGCCAACAATTGCCACTGCGGGCTTTGCCCCCAGTGCCAGATCACCGCGCCACAGCAGGATCGGCGGGGCGGTATCGAGCGCGGCCAGCGCGGCGGGATAGTCCGCCGCATCGTGGAACAAATACCGCGCGCCAGCGGCTCGGGCAGCGGCAATCTCGGTGTTGACCCGCTCCGCCGTGGCGGCGCGATAGGGTGAGCCGCCCCGCGCCGCCAGATCGGGCAAGGCCGTCAGCGCCGCCGCCGCCGTGCCGAACCGGCGCAGCAATTGCCGGTAACTGACCGGGCCGATGTTGGGTGAGCGCAGCAAGCGAATGCGCGCAAAGGCTTCGTCCTGCGCCAGCATCCGGCCTAGCCCGTTTGGCCGATGCGCGGTTCGGTCCCGGCGCACAGCCGGGCGATGTTGGCGCGGTGCCGCCACAACACCACCAGCGCAATCCCGGCGAGCGGCAGCACCAGTTCAGGCCGGCTCAGCGCCCCGGCGGCCAGTGGCCCGGCCAGCGTGGCAGTGATCCCGCCCAGCGATGACAAGCGGGTCAGCGCCACCACCACCAGCCACACCAGCGCGCAGACCAGTGCGATCGGCCAGGCCAAAGCCAGCGCGATCCCCAGCGCGGTCGCCACGCCCTTGCCGCCCTTGAAACCCAGCCACACCGGAAAGCAGTGGCCAACGATTGCACCAACGGCGGCGATCGGAGCGGCTGGCGGCCACCACTGCGCGGTGAGCCACACCGCCAGCGCGCCCTTGCCAGCATCGAGCAGCAAAGTGCCCGCCGCCAGTTCCTTGCGCCCGGTGCGCAGCACGTTGGTCGCACCGATACTGCCCGAACCAATGCTGCGCAGATCGCCCGCACCAAACAGCTGGGTCAGGATCAGACCGAACGGGACCGAACCCAGCGCATAGCCCAGCAACACAGCGTACAAGCTTTCCATCGCCCACCTTCCCTTTTCGCGTCACACGTAGCTACAAGGCGGCCCGGATAACAAGCGCGTAGTGGAGGATCACCGCCCAAATGGATGCAACTGCGCCAATCCTGTTGTTCGATTCGGGCGTCGGTGGCCTGTCAGTGCTGGCCGAGGTGCGCGCTGCCCGGCCCGAAGCGCCGATCATCTACGCAGCCGATAACGGCGGGTTGCCCTATGGCTCCAAAAGCGAGGCCGAGGTGGCCGCGCGGGTTTGCGGCTTGCTGGGGCGGATGTCCGAACGCTATTGCCCGCGGCTGATCTGCATTGCCTGCAACACCGCCAGCACCATTGCTCTAGCCATGGTGCGGGACGTGCTGGCAGTGCCGATCGTCGGCACGGTCCCGGCGATCAAGCCCGCTGCCGCGCTCACCAAGACGGGCACCATCGGCCTGCTCGGCACCGCAGCGACGATCCGCCAGGGCTACGTGGACCGGCTTGAAGCGGAATTTGCGCAAGGCAAACGCTTGCTGCGCTTTGCTGCCCCCGAGCTGGTCGATGCGGCTGAGGCCAAGCTGCGCGGACACAGCACCCGTCCCGCCGTCTTCGCCCGCGCCGCCGCCGGGCTGCGCGACCAGCCGGGCGGCAGCGCGATCGACACCGTGGTGCTGGCCTGCACGCACTTCCCGCTGCTCGTGCCTGAACTGGCTGACGCGTTTGGACCGCAGGTGAAGTTCGTCGACGGAGCCGCCGGGATTGCGCGGCGGATCGTCCATTTGACCCTAGGTCAGAGCTTCGCACGCGCTGCGCCTGACTTTGCACTGTTCACTAAGGCTGACGCATCGATCACCGCATTGGCCCCGGCGCTTGCCAGCTACGGCTTGGCCCACCTAGAGATGCTGTGATGACTCACCGCCTGAACCGGATCCTGTTGGTGCTGCTGCTGGCGATTGGCCTGCCGTTTTACTGGCTTTTGCTCGACAACAGCGGGGCTTCGCGGCCGGCCAAGCTGATTACGATGTCCGAACTGCGCAGCTTGGCGGCTGCAATTCCCGGCGAGGCACCTTACGCAGTCGAAGCCGAACGGGCCGGTTTCCGCCGGTTACCGGGCGACTTGATGGTCGCGGGTTCTGGACTGAAGCGCAAGCTGATCGGGTACATGGCGTTCCGGCTGCTGGTTCGCGGTGGCCGCCCCGTGATGATTGAAAGCGGCCTCACCCCGGCCATCGCCGCCGCCGCGGGCGCCGAACATTTCAACCTCTCGGCCCAGGCCCGGATCGACCACGAGCTGGACCGGGCTGGCCTGATTCTGGTGACGCACGAACATCCCGACCACCTCGGCGCGCTCGCTGCGCATGGCGGCCGGGCTTTGGCTGAGGCCGCGTGGCTCAATCCGGCGCAATTGCCCTCATCGCCCTCGGCGCGGCAGTTGCCATGGGCCAATATTTCGAACGTACAGGCGCGAATTGCGGGCAACGCTCCTGTCGCGGTCGCCCCCGGCGTGGTGGTGATCCCCGCGCCCGGCAGCCACACCCCCGGCTCGCAGCTGATTTACGTGCGGCTAGCCGATGGCCACGAACTGCTGTTTGCCGGAGACAATTCCAGCTTTGCGCAAAACTGGCAGGAACTGCGCGGGCGTTCGCGGCTAGTAGAAACCTGGTTCGCGCCAGAGAACCGCGCTGAGGTATTCGCGTGGCTCAAGACTATCCGCGCGCTGAAGGCGCAGGCCCCGAACATGGTGGTGGTGCCCGGACACGATTGGGAATGGCTGGAAAATCCCGAAAACAATACCGGAGTGCGGATCGGCTTTTCACCAAACGAACCGTGAAAGTGGCTGTACCAAAAGCCACTGGAAATGATCCGCAGCTTGGCGTAAAGCGCGCCTCACAACTGGCCGAACGAGTCCCGCCAAGTGGACGCGGCCGCAGGGCGGTGAACAGGTGAACTACGATCAAATCTTCGATGCTGCGATCGGCCGGCTCCACTCGGAAGGCCGCTACCGGGTTTTTATCGATATCCTGCGCAACAAAGGTTCGTACCCCAATGCACGGTGCTTTGCCGGGCACAACGGACCCAAGGACATCACGGTCTGGTGCTCGAACGATTACCTCGCGATGGGCCAGCATCCAAAAGTGATCGCAGCGATGGAAGAAGCGCTGCACGATGTCGGCGCCGGTTCGGGCGGCACCCGCAATATCGGCGGCAATACTCATTATCATGTCGATCTAGAAGCCGAGCTGGCTGATCTTCACGGCAAAGATGGCGCGCTGCTGTTCACCTCCGGCTACGTCTCGAACGACGCGACACTGTCCACGCTGGCCAAGGTGCTGCCCGGCTGCATCATCTTTTCGGACGAACTCAACCACGCCAGCATGATCGCCGGGATCCGTAATTCAGGCGCTGAAAAGCGCGTGTTCCGGCACAACGATCTGGCGCATCTGGAAGAACTGCTCGCCGCCGAAGATCCCGACGTGCCCAAGCTCATCGCGTTTGAGAGCGTCTATTCGATGGAGGGCGATGTCGCTCCGATCCACGCACTGTGTGATCTGGCCGACCAGTACAACGCGCTGACCTACATCGATGAAGTTCATGCGGTCGGTATGTATGGCCCGCGCGGCGGCGGGATCACGGACCGCGATGAAGCTGCGCACCGGATCGATATTATCGAAGGTACGCTGGGCAAAGCATTCGGGGTGATGGGCGGGTATATCGCCGCCGATACCAGGATTATCGACGTCATCCGCAGCTATGCACCGGGGTTTATCTTCACCACCTCGCTCTCGCCGGTGCTGGTGGCAGGCGTGTTGGCCTCGGTCCGGCATCTCAAGGCTTCCAGCACCGAGCGCGAGGCGCAGCAGCTCAATGCCGCCGCGCTTAAAGCGATGCTGCACGAAGCCGGGCTGCCGGTCATGCCTTCAACCACGCACATCGTGCCGCTGATGGTCGGTGATCCGGTCAAGGCCAAGACGATTGCGGATATCCTGCTGGCCGAATACGGCATCTATGTGCAGCCAATCAACTACCCGACCGTGCCGCGCGGCACCGAGCGGCTGCGGTTTACCCCCGGACCTGCGCACACCGAGCCGATGATGCGCGATCTGACCGCTGCCCTAACCGAGATATGGCAGCGGCTCGATCTGGCTTTGGCAGCTTGAATATAACTGCTGCTCATTAACCCCGATTCTCGCTAGACCGGCGCACAGAATCCGTTACGACACCGGCAGGGGCCTTGAAACAGGGCACGCAAACGGCGCTTGGGGGCAATCACGCGATTGCTCCGGTCGATGGGAGTAAAATATGGCAACCGATTGGGCCGCAGACGTCAAGAAATATGTCGCCAAGGCCGATGACGCTGCAATCGCCGGGATCGTCCGGTATTGCGGGATCGCTTTGCGCAATCGCGATTCGGCACTGGTTTCGTTCAGCGACAAGGCTGAGACTGATCGGGTCCGCACAAATTTCCTCAAGAAAAAGCTGGCACTGACCCAAGCTGACAGCGTGCTTGACGCCGCCATCGCCAAGGTTGGCGAACAGATGAAGGCGGATCGCACGAAAAACCGCGTCACCGTTTATTATCTGCTGGCCAGCGAGTTCAAGCAGCTCGGCTTGTTCGTCAAAGCCGCACCGGCTGCGAAACCGGCTCCTGCCAGCAAAGCGCCCACCAAAGCTGCGGCACCTAAAGCTGAAACCAAGCCAGTAGCCGCTAAGCCTGCGGCCAAGACCAAACCTGCCGTCAAGCCAGCGGCCAAAGCCGTCGGCGCAGCAGCGCTAGTAGCTGGCGCAGCGGCGGCGGCCAAGTCCAAGCCCGCAAAAGCCACGCCGGCGAAGCCCCCGGTAATGGCCCCGGCGGCGAAGACCGCTCCAGCCAAGGCTGCTCTGGCCAAAAAGGCTCCGCCTGCGGCCAAAGCTACCTCAGCAAAAGTGAAACCAAAGGCGGCGGCGCCCAAGGCCACTACCGCCAAAACCGCGACCCCAGCCAGCAATGCCACGCAGGGCCTGCTCGATAAGGCCGCTAGCACCGCCAGCGAGGCGGCTAAAACGGCCAGCGGCGCGGTGGTCGGAGCGGTGGCAGCGGCAGGCGCGCTGGGCGCAGTGGCAGTCAGCAGCGCGCCCGATAAAACCAGCACCGTGCTGGCGAGCAGCAGCAAGCCGGCGGCCACCAGCGCCGACGATAGCTCGGACATGACCTGGCTGTATTGGCTGATCGGCGCGGCCTTGGCGGCATTGATCATCTGGTTCGTGTTTTTCCGTAGCGGCCCCGATGCCGATGACGCCAACGTAGCTGAAGGCGCAGCCAGCGCGGCCGCTTCGGACGTCGGCACCGATCTGGCTGCCGCTCCCGCCGAAGGGACTGTCACGATCCCCGAGGGCGCCGGGGTGACCAGCGAAATGCGCGACGGCAAGCCGGTGGTGAAGGTCTATTTTGATACCGCCAAGATCGACGTGACGCCGGCCTTCAGCCGCACCGCTAGCGGGCTTAAGGAATGGCTTGATACCCATTCAGGTTCGACTGTGGCAATCTCAGGTTACAGCGACCCCAGCGGCGATGCGGCGGCCAACGCCGAACTGTCCAAGCAACGCGCGCAAGCTGTCCAAGCCGGACTGGTTGCCGCTGGAATTCCGGAGCAGGCTGCGGTTCTGGTCAAGCCTGAAGTCACCGCCGATGCGACCGTGCCAGCAGAAGCCGCCCGCCGGGTTGAGGTGGTGGTCAAGTAACCGCGCCCAGCGCCAGCCAACCGAAAAAAAGGGGCGGCCACCATTCCGGTTGCCGCCCCTTTTTGTATTAGCCCACTGCAGAGTTTAGCGCAGCGACACGACGTTATCGCTGACCCGCGGATCACGGCGGTTGCCCAAGTACTGGCTCGCCATCGGCTCGTCTTCAGCCTCAATCGCCGCAGCCTGGCCAAAGCCGTTGAACGCGGTCTTCATCGCCGCGCCGTACGCGCCCAGCATCCCGATCTCGATATAGTCACCCGCCTTCACATCGGCGGGCAGCATGAACGGCCCTTCCATGTAATCGGCATCGTCACAGGTCGGGCCATAGAACGAATAGGCCTGCATTTGCTCACTGCGCTCGCCTGAGAGGCAGCGCACCGGGAAACGCCAGCCAACGTGCGCCGCATCATACAGCGCGCCGTAAGCCCCGTCGTTGATATACAGCTCGTCATCGCGGGTCTTTTCCACCCGCACCACTAGCGAATTGTATTCAGCGCACAGCGCCCGGCCCGGCTCGCACCACAGTTCCGACGAATAGGACACCGGCAGCGATTCGGCGGCGCGGTGGATTGCCCCGAAGTAATCCTCCAGCGGCGGCGGCTCCATCCCAGGATAGATCGACGGGAATCCGCCGCCGACATCGATGATATCCACCGTGACCGCCGCGACCACAATCGCCGCGCGGACGCGTTCAAGCGCCTGAACAAACGCAAACGGGGTCATCGCTTGCGAACCGACGTGGAAGCACACCCCCAGCCAATCCGCCACCTGCCGGGTCGCTTGCA
>JANMBA010000456.1:0-15344 GCA_031360105.1 Novosphingobium sp. | reverse complement strand
CTGCTGACCAATGCGGTGCCCAAGAAGGTCGGCCGGGTCTCGCTGTCATATCTGCTGACCGCAAAAGGAGGCGTGCGCGCCGAATTTACGGTCTACAAGATCGCGGCGCAGCGTTATTACCTCGTTTCGGCAGGCGCATACGAACGCCACGATCACGACTATCTGCGCAAGGCCCTGCCGCACGGCGGTTCGGTCACCATGGAGCGGCTGACCACCGCCATGGGGGTGCTGGTGCTGGCTGGGCCGCGCAGCCGCGAGGTGCTGGCCAAGCTGACCGATGCCGACCTTTCAACGACAGCGTTCCCGTGGCTCACCGGACAGCGGATCAGCATCGGCGCCGCGCAAGTCGATGCCCTGCGGGTCAACTTCATCGGCGAATTGGGCTGGGAGATCCATCACCCGATCGAGCTGCAAAATTACATCTTCGACAAGTTGATGGAAGCTGGCGCGGAATTCGAGATCAAGCCGTTCGGCATCCGGGCGATGACCGCGATGGCGTTGGAAAAGAGCTACAAGTTGATCCCGCGCGAACTGTCGATCGAGTATTCGGCGCATGAAAGCGGGCTCGATCGCTTCATCAGCCTCAAGAAGCCGGGCTTCCATGGCAAGGATGCCTTGCTCGCCTGGCGTGACAAGGGCCTGGCGAACCGGCTGGTCACGCTGGAAGTACACGGCGTTACCGATGCCGACGCGCGCGGCTCCGAGGCGATCTATCAGGGTGATACGCTGGTCGGCCGCGTGACTTCGGGCGGATTTGGCTGGCGCTGCGGCAAAAGCCTGGCGCTGGCGATGATTGCGCCTGCTCTGGGCGAACCCGGCACCGAGCTCGAAGTAATTATCCTTGGCGAGCGCCGCAGGGCAACGGTCATCGCCGATTCGCCGTTCGACCCGGACAACACTGCGTTGAGGAGCTAGGCCGATGTCTCGCTACGAACCCGTTGCGCAATTGCTGCAGCAGGACCGCCCCGGGCATACCTTGCCGCGCGAGCTTTATGTTAGCGATGCGGCGTTTGAGTTTGACGCCCACGTCATGCTTAAATCCGTCTGGCTTTACGCCTGCACGGTCGCTCATGTGAAGCATCCCGGTGATTACTTCCTGTTCGAACTGGGGAGCAATTCGATCATCGTCGTGCGCGGGCGCGATCAGCAGGTGCGAGCGTTCTGGAATTCGTGCCGCCATCGTGGTTCCCGCATCTGCGAGCAGCAACGCGGCCGCGCCCCGCGCCTGACCTGTCCCTACCACCAGTGGACCTACGGCCTCGACGGTGCACTGCTGGCGGCGCGGAGCATGGCCGAGGGCTTCGATAAACAGGACCACGGTCTGGCCCCGGTCGCGCTGGAAAACATCGGCGGACTGATCTTCATCTGCATGGCTGACGATCCGCCGCCGATCGATCGGGTCAAGGCTGACATCGCCGATCAGATCGCAATCTACGACCTGGCGAAATGCAAGGTCGCGGTGCAGGACGACCTGATCGAGGACGCCAACTGGAAGCTCGTGATGGAAAATAATCGCGAATGCTATCACTGCGATGTCGGCCATCCCGAACTGATCAGTGTGCTGGGTACCAATGGCTTCGGCAAGGGCCTGCCCGAAGACGGTGACGGCGCTGTCGCCGATGACCGCGCATTTTATGGAACGGTCGAAGCCAAGCGCGCGCAATGGCAAGACATGGGGATTTTTCGGGACTTGATCGAGTTCCCCGATGGCTGGTGGCACCGGGTGGCGCGGCTGCCGCTGGCCGATGGTGCGGTGACCCAGTCGATCGATGGCAAGCTGGCTTGCGGCAAGCTGATCGGCCCGTTTACCGAGCCGGAGAGTTCGAGCTTGTCGGTCTGGACCCAGCCGAACAGCTGGCACCATTTCTGCTGCGATCATGTCGTGACCTTCTCGCTCACCCCGCTATCGGCCAGCCAGACCCTGTTGCGGACCAGCTGGCTGGTCCACGAAGATGCGGTTGAGGGGGTGGATTACGACCCCGATCACATTGCTGCGCTGTGGCGCACCACGAATGCGCAGGACTGCCGCTTCTCGCAGCTCAATCACCTCGGGATCGCGAACGAGGGATACCGTCAGGGGCCCTATGCGGTGGAGGAAAAGCTGGTTGAGGCGTTCAAGGATTTCTACGTCGAACGCGCCAAGGTAGCCCTTGAACGCGCCGCGCAATGAGCGACTGCCGGACCCTGCCGTCAGAAGGCTCCAGAAAAATCACAGCCAGTGGCTGGGTTGCGGGCGAGCGGCCGGGCGAACGGGTGCGATCCTTGATCGACGATCCAGCGGGCTATCGCACGATGTTGCTACAGGTCGCCCCGGGGCCACTGGGCGTGCTCCACGCGCACGATACGATCGAGCAGATCTATGTGCTCGAAGGCGACTTCTTTGACGACGCGGCAAGCTATGGGCCGGGTGATTTCGTGGTGCGCATGCCCGGCACGCAGCACCGCGCGGGCAGCCGGAACGGGTGCATGATGATGGTGGTCTATGCACCGCTGGTGAGCGGCGCAGCATGACGCGGTTCAGTGCCTTCAGCCTGTTTGCCAAGGCGCTGGGCGGGCATCAGTCATGGCCTGAGCAATGGCCCGATGCGAGCCCCAAGTCCGCTTACGACGCGATCATCGTCGGCGCTGGCGGACACGGGCTCGGCGCGGCCTATTACCTTGCCAAGAAGTACGGGATTACCAATGTGGCGGTGATTGAAAAGGGCTGGCTGGGCGGCGGCAACACCGGGCGCAACACCACCATCATCCGCTCGAATTATCTCTACGACGAAAGTGCGCATCTCTACGATCACGCGGTCAAGTTGTGGGACGGGTTAAGCCAGGAGCTCAACTACAACACGATGTATTCGAAGCGCGGGGTGCTGATGCTCGCGCACAACGTCCACGATGTGCAGAGCTTCAAGCGCCATATCCATGCCAACCGGCTGAACGGCGTCGACAACGAATGGCTCACTGCTAAGCAGGCCAAAGAATATTGCCCGCCGCTCTGCATTTCACCCAATGCACGCCACCCGGTGCTGGGCGCTGCGTTGCAACGGCGCGGCGGAACTGCGCGGCATGACACGGTGGCCTGGGGCTATGCCCGTGCTGCGGCGGCGCTGGGGGTCGATATAATTCAGAACTGCGCCGTGACCGGCATCCGCCGCGGTGCCGATGGTGCAGTTGAAGGCGTTGAAACCGAACGAGGGTTCATCGCCGCGAAGCGGGTCGGCGTGTCGGCGGCAGGGCATAGCTCGGTGATTATGCGGATGGCCGGGCTCGACTTTCCGCTCGAAAGCTATCCGCTGCAGGCGCTGGTATCAGAGCCGGTCAAGCCGGTGTTTCCCTGCGTGGTCATGTCGAACACCGTCCACGCCTATATGAGTCAATCAGACAAGGGCGAACTGGTGATCGGGGCGGGCACCGATCAATACGTCAGCTATTCGCAGCGCGGCGCGCTGCATATTATCGAGCACACCTTGGCGGCGATTTGCGAGATCTTCCCGATTTTCCGGCGGATGCGGATGCTGCGCACCTGGGGCGGGATTGTTGACGTGACGCCCGATCGCTCCCCGATCCTGGGCAAGACCCCGGTGCCCGGGCTCTACGTCAATTGCGGCTGGGGCACTGGCGGCTTCAAAGCGACGCCGGGTGCGGGCGATCTGCTCGCCTACACCATGGCTAAAGACGAACCGCATCCGATCAACGCTCCGTATAACCTCGACCGGTTCCGCTCTGGCCGCCTGATCGACGAAGCCGCAGCGGCGGCGGTGGCGCACTGACATGCTGCTGATCCATTGCCCTTATTGCGGTGAGCAACGCGCCGAAATCGAATTTGCCTATGCCGGTGAAGCGCATATCGCCCGCCCGCCTGACCCGTCTGGCTTGAGCGATGAAGACTGGCAGCGCTATTTGTTCATCCGCTCTAACCCGCGCGGCCGCCATCATGAACGCTGGCGCCACATCCACGGCTGCGGGCGGTTTTTCAACGCGGTGCGCGATACCGTTACCGACAAGTTCGAAGTCACCTACAAGGCTGGGGAGCTGCGCCGATGAGCGGGTTCCGGCTTGACCAGGGCGGGCGGATTGATCGCAGCCGTTCGATCAGTTTCAGCTTTGATGGCGTGACGTACAATGGTTTCGCGGGCGATACGCTGGCCTCGGCACTGCTGGCGAGCGGCGTGGTGTTGTTCGGTCGCTCGTTCAAATATCACCGCCCCCGCGGGCTGCTCGGGGCGGGCAGCGAAGAGCCCAATGCACTGGTCTCGGTCAGCCGCGGGCCGGGCCGCCACACGCCAAACCTGCGCGCCACGGCGATCGAGATTTACGAGGGGCTGACGGTGACCAGCCAGAACCGCTGGCCCTCGCTCAAGAACGATCTTGGGGCAGTCAACGACCGGCTCGGCCTGTTCCTGCCGGCGGGCTTTTATAACAAGACCTTCATGTGGCCTCGCTCGTTCTGGGACAAGCTTTACGAACCGCTGATCCGCCGTGCGGCCGGACTGGGCGAGGCTCCCAGTGAGAGCGATCCCGATCATTACGGCGCAACCTATGCCCATTGCGATCTTTTGATCGTCGGGGCGGGCCCCGCCGGGATCGACGCAGCGCTTGAAGCCAGCGGCACGGCCAAGCGGGTCATCCTGATCGACGAGCAGGACGAGCCCGGCGGCGGGGCGCTGGATGATCCGTCGCTGTGGTCCTGGCTCAAGGAAAGTCTGAAGGATCTGGCTGCCGCACCCAACGTGACCGTGCTCAGCCGCACTACGGCGTTCGGCTATTATCACGACAATTTCATTGGTGCGGTCGAACGGTTGACCGACCACCAGTCAGAGATCGGCAGCGGGCCACGCGAAAAATTGTGGCGAATTCGCGCGGGTGAAGTGATCCTGGCGCAGGGCGCGATCGAGCGGCCACTGGTCTTCGCCGGGAACGATGTACCGGGGGTCATGCTGGCCTCGGCCGCGCGCACGTTCCTGGAGCGCTATGGTGTCGCGGTCGGCCAATCGATCGTTCTGATGGCAGCGCACGACAGCGGTTGGCGCGATGCCTTCGTTCATGCCCGCGCCGGAGTGAAGGTCGCGGCCATTATCGATGTGCGTGACACCGTCGATGCTGCGCTGGTGGCGCAAGCGCAAGTGTTCGGCATTGCGATAATGCTGGGTAGCAGCGTCATCGATGTTCATGGCCGGCATGGCGTGAAAGGTATCACCGTGGCCCGCAACGATGGCAGCGCGGGCAACCGGATTACCTGCGATGCATTGCTGATGGCAGGCGGATGGACACCCAGCGTGCACCTGTGGTCGCATAGCAAAGGAAGCCTGGCCTGGGCTCAGGCACTTGGCGCCTATGTTCCTGACGAACCCAATGAAAATGTCCGCTGTGTGGGTGCCTGTTCGGGCAAGTGGAACTTCGGCAGCGGCCTGGTGATTGACGCGCTGCCCACGCCGCGCGACACAAGCCGGATTAAGGCATTCGTCGATTTCCAGAACGACGTGACGGCCAAGGACATCCACCTTGCCGTGCGCGAAGGGTTCAAATCGATCGAGCATATCAAGCGTTACACCACGACCGGTATGGCGACGGACCAGGGGAAGACGTCGAACCTCAACGGCCTGCAGATCGCCGCGCAGGCGCTGGGCCGCCAGGTTACCGAAGTGGGCCTCACCACATTCCGCCCGCCTTATACTCCGCAAACCTTCGGGGCTTTGGCGGGCCACGCGCAGGGCGAGCTGTTCCAGCCTACCCGCAAGACCAGCATCGATAGCTGGGCCCAGGACCATGGCGCGGTGTTCGAACTGGTCGCACAGTGGCGCCGGGCCCGATATTTTCCGCAAGGCAGGGAAGACATGCACGCGGCGGTAAACCGCGAATGCCGGGCGGTTCGCTCGTCGGTCGGGATCTTCGATGCCTCGACCTTGGGCAAGATTGAAGTGGTCGGCCCCGATGCTGCCGAATTCCTCAACCGCATGTACACCAATCCGTGGAAGGCGCTTGAACCGGGCCGCTGCCGCTATGGCCTGCTGCTGCGTGAAGACGGGTTCATCACTGACGACGGGGTTTCGGCGCGGCTGGCCCCAGACCGTTTCCATCTGACCACGACCACCGGCGGCGCGGCGCGGGTGCTGAACATGATGGAAGACTACCTCCAGACTGAATGGCCTGACCTTGACGTCTGGCTGACCAGCACGACCGAGCAATGGGCGGTCATCGCGTTGCAAGGACCGATGGCGCGTGAGTTGCTTGAACCATTGGTCGAGGGCATCGATCTTTCGCCCGAAGCTTTTCCGCACATGGCAATCCGTGAAGGCAGCATCTGCGGCGTGCCGACCCGGCTGTTCCGCGTCAGCTTCACGGGTGAGCTGGGCTTTGAGATCAATGTTCCGGCGGCTTATGGACGGGCTTTGTGGGAGCGCCTGATGAGTGCGGGCGCGGCCATTGGCATCACGCCTTACGGTACTGAGGCGATGCACGTGCTGCGCGCTGAAAAAGGCTTCATCATCGTCGGGCAGGATACCGACGGGACGGTGACGCCTTATGATGCCGGGCTCGACTGGGCGGTGGGCAAGAAGAAGCCCGATTTCGTTGGCAAGCGCAGCCTCTCGCGGCCCGATATCGCGGGTTTGGGGCGCAAGCAGCTGGTCGGGCTGTTGACAGATGATCCCGCAGTAGTGCTCGAGGAAGGCGCACAGATCGTCGCCGATCCTGCGCAGGCGCTGCCGATGACCATGATCGGTCATGTTACCTCGGCATACTGGAGCGAAGCGCTCGGACGCTCGATCGCGCTCGCGGTGGTTGCGGGTGGCCAGCAGCGGATGGGCGAAGTACTCTATGTGCCGATGCCGGGGCGAGTGCTCAAAGCCAGGGTCAGCGGAACCGTCTTTTACGATCCCGAAGGGGCGCGGTTGCATGTCTGAGGCTCTGGCTCGCACGGATCCTATTCACAGCTCGGCCTTTGTCGGCGCGGGGGTAACGGTCAGTTTGGCCAGACCAATGGCCCGCTTTTCGCTGCGCGCGCGCCAGCCGCAGGTGCTCGAAAAGTTGCTCGGGTTAAGGCTGCCGCGCCAAATCGGTGCTACTGATGAAGGCATGGTATGCCTCGGCCCGGACGAATGGTTGCTGCGGGCACCTGCCGGGACGACGCTTGCATCGGCGGAAGGGCTGCCGATCGCGATCACCGAGGTCAGCGAACGCGCGGTCTGCTTGATCGTCGAAGGCGCGCGGGCCGCGCAAGTGATCGCGACTGGTTGTCCGCTCGATCTCGATCGGTTTGCGCTGGGACGAGCGACGCGCACCGTGTTCGAGACGGTGGAGATAATTCTGCTGAGGAGCGGCGAAGTCCGCTTTGAAATCGAAGTATGGCGCAGTTTCGCGCCCTGGCTCAGAACAGCACTGGAAACAGTAGCGCGACCACTGCGCTAAGGGGAAAAATGTCGGATCGGACGAAGCAGATCGATCCAAGAGCCTGCTAGGTGACCTTCAGGGACCACAGGTGCGTTAACCAGACCACCGCTATCCCCACGCCAAGCGCCAGATAGGGCAACAGTCCGGCACGGGGCACAATGTCGGTTCTATCAGACCGATCCGCCTCGGTTCCTTCGGAGACCGGAAACTTGCCTTTGTCCTGGACGTAGTGGCGGAACGCAAAGACCGGCACGATCAGGAAGACGGCGAGCAGGCCGTTGCGCAGGGTTCCTTTGCCCCAGACGTCGGCACCGGCCCCCATCCAGATCATATTGACGAAACCGAACACCGCACCGGTGGCCAGCAGCCAGGTCGGGCAGCGATAGGGCCGGCTCCAGTCCCGGCGGTCAATCCGGTGGATCCACCCGGCCTGGAGGTTCAGGAAGTTGAAGATGAAGTAGCAAACGTTTGAAATCATCAGCACCGCGAAATAATCTGACGCCAGCAGCAGGATCAGGTTGAAGCCCAGATCGGTCCACATCGCGGCGGTCGGCGCGCCATGCTGATTGACCCGACCGAGATATTTGGGCAGCCAGCCATCGACCGAGGCTTGATACAATGTGCGCGACGAGCCCATCATCGAGGTCATCACGATCAGCAGCAGCGCGAGTACCAGCATGACGATCAGCAGGTTGCCGATGATCGCCCCGCCGCCAACAATTCGAGCGAGCGCCTGGCCCACGCCTGACCCGTCATAGATTGCCGGATCAAGCATCCCTTCCAGCCCCAGCGAGGCCTGAAAAGCCAGTGGAACCAGCGTAAAAATCGCAATGCACAGCAGTCCGGCGGCGATGATCGCTTTGGCGGTATCCTTGGCCGGATCGCGGAATTCACGCGTGTAACAGACCGCTGTTTCAAAACCGTAAGTTGACCAGCCCGCTCCGAACATCGCGCCGGCCAGCAGAGTCAGTCCGGCGGCATCCCAGCTGCCAAAGCCTGGATTGCCCGCTGCATCACGCAGCATCGGCAGCAATGGAAACAGATGATCGCGCGGCAGGTCGCCGGTCAGCAGCGGGACCAACCCGACCAGCAGCAAGGGCAACATGCACAGGAGGCCCAAAATCTTCTGGAAATTTGCCGCCCGCGCCGCGCCGTGATGCTGCAAGGCGAACGTCAGCAGCAAGAACAGTGTGCCGATGATCGAGACCAGGTTCACCCGCAAGTGCAGGCCTTCGCGGACAAAACCCAGGTCCATCAGCTCAAACTGCCAAGTCCGGATCGCAGCATCGGGAGCAAACAGGCTGGACATTATATATCCGGCACCAAGGCTGGTTCCCAGCGCGAGCACCGGCGACCAGGCCAGCCAATTGCACCACACCGATATAGGCGCGACAAATTTGCCGTATGGCAGCCACGCGGCCGCGCCATAGATCGACGCGCCACCCGATTTGTTGGGGTACAGCCCGGCAATCTCGGCATAGACGAACGACTGGACGAACCCCATGAAGATCGAGGCGATCCAGATTACCCAGCTGGGCTGGCCGATCACCGTGGCGATCCCGCCCATCGTCAGCAAGACCCCTGCAGGCACCCCGCTTGAGGCCCAGAACGCCCCTTTCCAATCGAGCTGGCGGTGCAGCTCGGGGGCAGGTAAATCGCCAACCTGTGCTGCCTGACTAGCCATCAGTCCGCCCCCGAACTACTTGCCGAAGTTATAGCGCAGCGAAACGCCCCAGGTCCGTGGCTTGGCATAGACCCCCAACGCGTCACCCCAATAGAGCGAGCCATCGAACGCATAAACCCGGTAAGCCCGGTTGAACACGTTGCTGACGAACAGCGCCACATCGATCCGCTTGTCCGCCGTGGTGAACCCCAGCCGCGCATTGGCGACCGCATAGCCGCGTTCCACTTCCACCGGAGCGCACAGCACGGTGAAGCACATCGAGCTTTGGAACAGCGCATCGCCCTGGATCGAAGCAGTGCCGCCAGCCAGACCGAATTCGTACCGCGCCATCGCGCTGCCCGTAAACTCCGGCGCTTGCGGCAGATCGTGGTTCGCCAGTGTTACCCCATCGGGCAGCAGCACGTTCTTCACTTCGCTGTTCTGATAGGCCGCCGAAAGTTGCAGGGTCAGCCCCTTCACGGGACGGGCCGTGAAATCAGCCTCGATCCCCTTCACGGTCGCTGGCAAGTTGCGCACCACCTGCGTAAAACCGACCTGTACGAACGCCTGATAATTCTGGTAATCGTAATAGAACGCCGCAACGTTGAACGTCGTACCCGGAGCGAGCGTGGCTTTCAGTCCCACTTCATAATCGTTCAGCGTTTCAGGTCGGTACGCCAGATTGTTAATCGTATCGATCAACTGCGTGGGGAACGGCGTGCCGGTTGAAAAGGTGAATCCGCCCGATTTCGAACCGCGGTTGTAGCTGGCGTACAGCAGCGTGTTGTCGCTGGGCTTGAAGTCGATCTCGGCCCGCGCGGTGACCCCGCTGAAATTGGGCCGCGCGGCGGCCGGAGTAATGGTTATCGCCGATGGCGCGTTGCTGGCAGACGAATATGTCGCCGGGGTGTTGGTGCCGGTCAGGTCGGTGTATGAAATCCCGCCCGGCCCGAAATGCAGCGACAGCGCATACAGCGGCAAGGTGTGCACCGCCGTATAATCACCGACTTTGTGATCGTGCCAATAGCGCAAGCCGCCGATCAGCTTGAGCCGGTCGCTCAGCTTGAACTCGTCCTGCATAAACACTGCAAACGAATCGGTCCGCTGGGTAAAGCTGACCCGCGGATCATAGCCATCGAACGGAGTGGCATATTTGGCCTTGTAGCTGCCATCGATCACCATCCCGAACGCGCCAATCGTGAAGAAATTGCGTTCGGTCGATTTGGACAGCCGCAGCTCCTGCGAATATTGATTGACCCGTGCGTCCTGATAGAAAATTGTCCCCGAGGCGTAGCAGGTCAGCGCGCTGTTGGGCGCGGGGCATGGCGCGGTCGGCGGCGGGGTCACGTCCTCGACGTAGGGAATTTCGGGCTGACCATTGCCGCCTTCGATGTAAAACTTTTTGAGATGCTGGTAATCCGAGATCGCAATCAGATCGAACGACCCCAGTTGGGCATCGATCCGCAGGGTCGCGCCGAACATCTTGCGGTCGACATAAGCCGCGCCTGTGCCTGCGGTGGCCCACGGATTGCCGCCCTGCGAAGCGGCGATTGCCGGGTTGAAATAGCCCGGACCAGCGGTTCCGGTGGTGCCCCAATAGCCGCAGCTGGCGGTCGGTGACAGGAACTCGCCCTGGAACTGCGCGTTAGGGCAAGCCGGGGCATAATTGTAGAGGCCGGCCTGGCGCTCCTGATCGGCCTGGGCATAGCGCAGCGTTAGTTTGGCCTTGAACGCGCTCGATGGTTCAAACGCCAGAATCCCGCGCAAGGCCCAATGGTTGTTCGCGCCGCGATCTTTTTCGCCCGGGGTGATGTTTTCGATATAGCCGTCATCGCGGTCATAGATCCCGGCGATGCGCGCGCTCAGCGTATCGCTCAGCGGACCCGATACCGCGCCCTCGACGATCGTCTGGTTATACCGGCCATAAGTCAGCTTGACGAAGCCGTCCGTGGCGCTGGTCGGCTGGTTCGAGATAAACTGGACTGCGCCGCCGGTGGCATTGCGCCCGAACAGCGTGCCCTGCGGCCCGCGCAACGCCTCAACCCGGGCCAGATCAAACACCGGAAAGCTCGCCGTGGTGATCGAACTGGCGTAGGAATCGTCCTGATAGACTGCGACCGGCGGCTCTTGCTGATCGCCGTAATCGTTCTGCGAGACGCCGCGCATATTGAACACGACCTGCGAGGATGAGTAGGCATTGTATTTGAGGTTGGGGATTGCCGAGACAATATCGGTGGCATTGGTGATCGAGCGATTGCGCAGCTCTTCTTTGCCCAGCACCGAGATCGCGATCCCGACGTCCTGCAACTTCTGCTCGCGCTTTTGCGCGGTGACGACAATGTCAGCCGGATCAGTCACGGCCTCGGCGGCCGTGTCAGGCGCTGATTGCGCGTGCGCCAAGCTCGCTGTGAGCCCCCCGGCGATGATCGTCAGCGAAACACTGGCGCGCAGCGCCACGGCAAGCAAGCGATAACGATTGGCCATCATACCCTCCTGAATGGTGGCGGCCCACGGCTGTTGCCGTTTGGGCGCGCGCCGTGCGACCCCTAATCGATTGGGCGAGAATGACGCATATTGAACGCACGTGCAAGACGCGTCATTTCAAAAAGTGGTGAACTCAATCGCCGTATCCCATCGCCGCTGAATAGGCGCGGGACGAGCCGCCGGGCGGCGAAATTTAGTAGCGCGCGCCATCGCAATTGGTTATTGAACGCTGATACAATGAACGATGAGAGGCTGTGCGAATGCGTCGACGCGAACCCGGGGATCGCCGCGTGCAATTGCTCCAGGCTGCGCTGGCTGCCTTGGCCGACACCGGCATCGAAAATTTCACCATGGCCGAAGTGGCACGCCGGGCCGATGTCTCACCGGCGCTGGTGGTGCATTATTTTGGCGACCGCGACACATTGATCGAGGCGACGTTTCGCCAGTTGGTTGAGCGGGTCACCACCCTGCCAATGCAAGCCCTGGCTGCTGGCGGTGATCCCGCCGACCGCTTGCACGCATTTGTGCTGGCGCATCTCAACCCGAGCGAACTCAGCTCGGAAGCGTCGCGGGCGTGGCTTTCGCTGTGGGGGCTGGCGCTGTACAACCCGGCGCTGGCGCGGTTGCAGCGCGTCCATCAAGAGCGCATGACTTCCAACCTCAAGCACGAATTGCGCGCACTGGTGGTGCCGGGCGAAGTCAGCCGGATCGCCGAGACCATTGCGGCACTGATCGATGGATTCTGGCTGCGCGCGGCACTGGCTGGCGCATGGAAGTCTGATGTCAAAGTGCCGGTCGACTGGATTTTTGCGGCGATTGAGCGCGATCTGGCGGCCGCGCGGAAGCCTGCGGACGGTCTTTCGCCAGAACCCGAAGTCGTAACTTTCGATACAGTCAACCCCGCGACCGGCCAAGTGCTCGCCAGGATCCGCATCGATGGCCGCGCCGAGGTGGACCAAGCGGTTGGCCGCGCCTCCGAAGCGCAACAGCGCTGGGCGCGCACCCCGGGGGCGGAGCGCGGCCGGATCCTGAACCGCGCGGCGCAATTGCTGATCGAACGCAACGACGAGCTCGCCCGGCTCGAGACGCTGGATACCGGCAAGCCGATCCAGGAAACCATCGCGGTCGATGTGCTATCGGGCGCGGACTGCATCGAATACTTCGCCGGGATGACCCGCAGCATCGCTGGTGAACACTATGATCTGGGGCCCGGCGCGTTTGGCTATACCCGGCGCGAGCCGCTGGGCGTGGTGGCCGGGATTGGCGCGTGGAATTATCCGTTGCAGATTGCCTGCTGGAAAAGCGCGCCGGCGCTGGCCTGCGGCAATGCCATGCTGTTCAAACCAGCCGAGCTGACCCCGCTGACTGCGATCGAACTGGCCAAGGCCTACCGCGATGCCGGGCTGCCCGACGGGCTGTTTCAAGTGATCCAGGGCAAGGCCGAGACCGGCCGGCTGCTCAGCCGTCATCCCGGGATCGCCAAGATTTCGCTGACCGGCGAGGTTGGCACGGGCAAGAAAGTGATGGCCGATGCGTCCGCCACGCTCAAGCTGGTCACGCTTGAACTGGGCGGCAAGTCGGCGCTGATCGTGTTCGAGGATGCCGATCTGGACGAGGCAGTCGCGGGCGCGCTGCTAGCCAATTTCTATTCGGCCGGCGAGGTCTGCACCAACGGCACCCGGGTGTTCGTCCACCACACCATTCGTGATGCGTTCCTGGCCAAGCTCAAAGCCCGCACCGAGGCGATGGTAATCGGCGATCCGCTTGATCCAGCGACTCAGCTGGGCGCGCTGATTTCCGAGGCGCACTGCGACAAAGTGCTGCATTTTATAAAGCTGGGCTTGCAACAGGGCGCTACGCTGGTGTCTGGCGGAAAACGTCTGACCAGCGGCGCGCTGGCGCAGGGCGCATTTGTCGAACCAACCATCTTTGCCGATTGCCGCGACGACATGGCAATCGTCCGCGAGGAAATTTTTGGACCAGTGATGTCGGTGCTCGACTTTGCCGACGAGGACGAGGTCGTGGCGCGCGCCAATGCCACCGATCTGGGGCTGGCCGCGGGCATTTTTACCCGCGACCTGGCGCGCGCGCACCGCGTAATCGCCGCGCTGGAGGCTGGCACCTGCTGGATCAATACTTACAACATCACCCCGATCGAGCTGCCGTTCGGCGGTAACAAGCAATCAGGGCTGGGCCGTGAAAACGGCAAGGCGGCGATCGAATACTATACCCAGCTCAAAAGCGTCTATGTGGCGATGGAGCCGATCGATGCGCCCTACTGAGCAGTTCGATTTCGTCATCGTCGGCGCGGGCTCGGCTGGCTGCGTGCTCGCCGACCGGCTGAGCGCGGATGGCACGAACTCGGTGCTGCTGATCGAAGCTGGCGGGTCGGACCGTTCGATTTTTATTCAGATGCCGGCTGCGCTGGCCTATCCGATGAATACCAAGCGGTGGAACTGGGGCTATCAATCAGAGCCAGAGCCGCATCTCAACAATCGCCGGCTGCATTGTCCGCGCGGGCTGGGGTTGGGCGGATCATCCTCGATCAACGGCATGGTTTACGTTCGCGGCAATCCGCTCGATTTCGAACGCTGGCAGAATGAGCAGGGCGCGCGCGGCTGGGGCTACGCCGATGTGCTGCCATATTTCAAGCGCGCCGAGACGCGGGCTGAAGGCGGCAACGCATATCGCGGCGGGGATGGACCGCTCTCAACGACGTATGGCACATTGCGCAATCCGCTTCACCAGGCCTGGCTCGATGCCGCGCAGGAGGCGGGCTATCGCCTGACCGAGGACTACAATGGCTTCCGCCAGGAAGGTTTCGGCCGGATGGACATGACTGTCCGCAAAGGCACGCGGTGTTCGGCGGCCAAGGCCTATCTCTATCCGGCGCGAAAGCGATCGAACTTGCGGGTGATCCAGAATGCCTTGGCCACCCGTGTTTTGTTCGAAGGCACGCGCGCCGTAGGAATTGAATTCGAGCGCGGCGGGCAGCTGCAACAGGTTCGCGCCGGGCGTGAAGTGATCCTGTCGGGCGGTTCGATCAATTCGGTCCAGTTGCTCAAGCTTTCGGGGATTGGGCCGGCCCAGGAACTGAAGGATCTTGGCGTGACGGTGGTGGCCGATCGGCCCGGAGTCGGAGCAAACCTGCAGGACCATCTCGAATTCTATTTCCAGATGGCCTGCACCCAGCCGGTCACGCTGTTTGGTCAGGCCAACCTGCTTGGCAAGGCGCGAGCGGGGGCGCAGTGGCTGTTCCTGCGCAGCGGGGTCGGCGCGACCAGCCACTTTGAAAGCTCCGGCTTCATCCGCAGCCGCGCCGGGATCAGGTACCCCGACATCCAGTATCATTTCTTCCCGATGGCGATCAATTACGACGGAAGCGCGCTGGCTCCCGAGCACGGGTTCCAAGCGCATGTCGGCCCAATGCGCTCGAAAAGCCGCGGCACGGTAACGCTGCGCAGCGCCAACCCGCGTGACAAACCGAAGATCCAGTTCAACTACATGAGCGATCCGGACGATTGGGCGGAGATGCGGGCCTGCGTCCGGCTGACCCGCGAGATTTTCCAGCAGCCCGCGTTTGCGGCGTGGCGCGGGCGCGAGATGCAACCTGGCGCGGACTGCACCAGCGACGAGGCAATCGACGCCTTCGTCGCTGACCATGTCGAGAGCGCACTGCACCCCTCATGCACCTGCAAAATGGGCAGCCCTTCCGATCCGCTAGCGGTGGTTGATCCCGAACTGCGGGTGATCGGCGTTCAGGGGCTGCGGGTGATCGACAGCTCGGTGATGCCCTCGATCACCACCGGAAATCTCA
>JANMBA010000313.1:0-1855 GCA_031360105.1 Novosphingobium sp. | reverse complement strand
AATCGCCAGCATTTGCGCGATCAGGGGCTGATCGTGCCCGAAAGCACGGTCACCGCGGTGCTCGAAGAATTCCGCATCGTCAAACGCCAGTTGCTGCGCAATGCCGATCTGCTGGCGCAACAGGGCATGGGCCCGGCGGCGCAGCGGGTGCTGATCTGCTCACCGCATCCCGGCGAAGGCAAAAGCTTCACCTCGGTCAACCTTGCGCTGGCGATTGCGGCTGAAAAAGAATGCGAAGTGCTGCTGGTCGATGCTGACTTTGCCAAGCCTTCAGTGCTGTCGATGCTGGGTCTGCCGGGCGGCCCGGGGTTGATGGACGCGCTGGTCAATCCCGAAATCGATGCGGCGGACTGCGTGATCGGCACCGATGTGCCGGGGCTATGGGTGCTGCCCGCGGGCAATGCGACCACATCTGACACCGAATACCTGTCCAGTGCGCGCACCCGTGCGGTGCTTGACCGGCTGGTGCAAGGCGCGCCGCAGCGGTTCGTGATCTTTGATTCGCCCCCGGCACTGGCCGCATCCCCGGCGGCTGCCTTGGCCAATTATGTTGGCCAGGCGGTGGTCGTCGCGCGCTGTGACAAGACCGGGCAGGGCAGTCTTGAGGATGCGATCTCGTTGCTCTCGGCCTGTCCGAACATTCAACTCATTCTGAACGCCGTCCACTTCAGCCCCAGCGGTCGCCGCTTCGGCTCGTATTATGGATATGGAGGTTGACCATGACGCAGCAATATTTAACCTCGCTGGCCGCACTCGCCGCCGTTTTGACGCTGGGCTTGCCCGGCGCCGCGCAGGCGCAGTCACTGCCTTACGGCGATGTCGGCGGACCCGGCGCGAACAGCGGCGGCGTGGATCCGAGCGCGGACAGCAGCAGCGATGATGCCGCTGACGAGGGCGATACGGCGCTGGGCGGCAGCGGCTTGGTCAAACGCACCGGGCGCGTGCGGATCACACCTTATATCGAAGCACAGCAGGTGGTTACAGCGGAACTCTCACCTGGTAACGAGCTTTTGACTTACTCGACGCTGGCCGCCGGAGTGCAAGCCAACCTGACCGGCCGCAACGCCGAGGCCGGGGTTGCAGTGCGTTATGAACGCCGTTTTGGCTGGGGCAGCAACAAAGTCAGCGACAGCGACGTGGTCAGCGGGGTGGCACGCGGCAGTGTCGGGATTATCCCGCGCACACTGTTCCTCGAAGGTGGCGCAATGGCCGCTCGGACCAGCGTTGAGAACAACGGCTCGACCACGCCCGGGCTGGAGCTCGGCAATTCATCGGCGCAGATTTACGGGGTCTATTTTGGCCCGACGCTCAAGACACAGTTGGGCGCGGTCGATGTCGCTGCGCATTACCACTTCGGCTACAGCCAGGTGACCACTCCCAATGCGCTGCCAGTTGCACCGGGACAGTCGCCGATTGATCTGTATGACAAAGGCACAGTCCACAACGCCGCGCTGCATCTGGCTACGCAAGCGGGCACCATTTTGCCGGTCGGGATCGGGCTTGGCGCAGGCTGGATCCGCGAAGATGTATCCAATCTCGATCAGCGGATCGATGATAAGCATGTGCGCGCCGACGTGACCTTGCCGGTCGGCCCGGACCTCGCGCTGGTCGCCGGGGTCGGTTACGAAAAAGTTGAAGTGTCGCAACGCGATGCGCTGATCGATACCCTGACCGGACTGCCGGTTATCAGCGGGGCTGGCCGCTATGTCACCGATCAAAGTCAGCCGCGTCAGATCTCTTACGATAGCGAAGGTCTGATTTGGGATGCCGGCGTGCTGTGGCGGCCAAGCCGCCGAACCGCGCTCGAGGCGCATGTCGGCAAGCGCTATGGCTCGACCACCTATTTCGGCAGTTT
>JANMBA010000360.1:0-2040 GCA_031360105.1 Novosphingobium sp. | reverse complement strand
GCCCGTCTCTATGGCGTTAAACATGTGCGCGCGACAGCCGCAAATTCAGGAGCAGGGTTGCCATGCAGAACACGGAAAACGATCAGCACAGCCAGATCGGCATCATGGCGCGCCGGACTTTCCTTGCTGGAACCGCTGCGGCTGGACTGCTGGCGCTGCCCGGTTGCCAGTCGCTGGGCGGGTTCAGCATGGTCGAGGCAATCCGGCGGTTGCTGACTTTGTCGTCGCAGGCGGCGTTTGCGGCATTGACCGCGCCGGGCGGGTTCTGGGACAGCGAAGTTGCGCGGTTTGAAGCTCCCGCTGTGTTCAGTTCTTCGGGCACCAGTGTGCTCAAAAATCTATTAAGCTCAGCGCTGTTCAAGGAAAACCTCCAGCATCAGCTTAACATTGTTGCCGAAAAAGGCGCCGAGCGGGCCGCGCCGGTGGTCTATGCAGCGGTGAGCAAAATTTCGATTCCGGACGCGGTCGGATTGGTGCGCGGCGGGCCAACCGCTGCCACCTCGTTTCTGCGGGCCGAAATGGGTCCGGCGCTGATCAATGCAATGATCCCGGGGCTGACCGATGCGCTGCGGCTGTCGGGCGATCCGGTGATCGGCCAAGCGGTCAAGGCGCTGGCCGGCGTGGACATCGGCGCGATGGCACAGTCGGTGGCCAACCGGGCTGACAATTCGATCTGGTACCAGATCGGCCACGAGGAAAGCACCTTGCGTGCACACCCTGAAACGACCAAGGATCCGCTGCTGATCGGGGTGTTCAAGGTGCTGTGACCAGCTATAGCAGGGGGATATTTTGCAGCAGGAGCGTTACCCGTGAAATTCTTTGCCGACACCGCCGAGATCGCTGACATCAAGGAACTGGCCGCCACCGGCTTGCTCGATGGGGTGACTACCAACCCATCGTTGATTGCCAAGTCAGGGCGCGATTTCAAGGAAGTTACCAAGGAAATATGCGGGATCGTGGCTGGCCCGGTCAGCGCTGAAGTGGTCGCGCTCGATTATGACGGGATGATGCGCGAGGCCGCGATCCTGCGCAAGATTGCCGACAATGTCTGCATCAAGGTGCCGATGACCTTGGACGGGCTGAAAGCCTGCAAGGCGTTGACTGGCGATGGCTCGATGGTCAATGTCACACTGTGCTTCTCGGCCAATCAGGCGCTGCTCGCGGCCAAAGCCGGGGCAACCTTCGTCTCGCCGTTTGTTGGCCGCCACGATGACAACGGCTTCGATGGGATGGAGCTGATTGGCGATATCCGGCTGATTTACGACAATTATGATTACCGCACCGAAATTCTGGTCGCCAGCGTGCGCCACGGAATCCACGTGCTGCACGCGGCCAAGATCGGCGCCGACGTGATGACCGCGCCGCCCGCGGTGATCAAGGGGCTGATCAAGCACGTGCTGACCGACAAGGGCATCGAAGGGTTCCTGGCGGACTGGGTCAAGACCGGGCAGTCGATTTGAGCTTTAGTCTGACGGAGGCGCACGTGCTTCGACAGGCTCAGCATGAGCGGCTGTCGTGATTTGACCAAATTCCAAATCCCGCTCAGGCTGAGCTTGTCGAAGCCCACGCGCTAACGCTAGACGATCAGTCATGTCCGACGAATCCCCTCTCGACCGCTTCAAATCGGTGCTCACCGGCACCGCGCGGGCGATCGCGCGCGAGCCGGAGCTGGAGATCGCCTGGACCGCTGATGCGCCGATTGCCAATGGCAAGAACCTGCGTGTGCCGATGCCCGGCCGCGCGCTGCCGCTGGCGCAAGCAAGAGAGGCGCGCGGGTTCGCCGATTCGATGGCGCTCAAACTGCGCCACCATCAAGAAGCGCTGCATGCCCGCCATGCTCCGTCGGAGCCGACCGCCCGCGCGGCTTACGATGCGGTTGAGCAGGTCCGGTTTGAAGCGCTGGGTTCCAAAGCCTATGCCGGGATGCGCGGCAATCTGGATGCGGCCAACGCGGTGCGGCTGGGCGGCGATCCGATCACCCGCGCGACCCGGCCCGATGAAGTGCCGGTGCCGATGGCGCTTTCGCTGTTGCTGCGCGAA